>JAOUQB010000162.1 GCA_029879555.1 Nitrospirota bacterium
GACTCATCTGATCGGGGTTAATGTATCATTGACCTTCAAAGCCAGTCAAGACTAAAATGGTCGGAGATTAATTTAGTCGGATTATTAGGAAGAAGAATCAAGCGTGAATTGAAACATTGATGATTTAATGATTATAACTTATTGTTTTAAAAGGAGAAAATAATGGGAGGCAGTAATCCATATATTGAAAAAAGCGATACCAGCATTGCCAAAAAACCGTTCAAAGTTACCTTTATTACCCCAGATGCCCCGATTGAAATCCATGTCGACCCGACCAAACTCCCCTTTGGAGAAACCGGGTTAGCCGGAAGCCTATTGGACATTGCCCTGGGAAATGGCATTGATGTGGAACATGCCTGCGGAGGAGTGTGCGCGTGCTCAACCTGCCATATCATCGTCAAACAAGGCCTGGATACCTGCAATGAACCGACCGACGACGAAAACGATCAGCTGGATGAAGCCCCGGGACTCAGTCTGCAATCACGACTAGCCTGCCAATGCGTCCCCAATGGTGAACAAGACCTGACCATTGAGGTCCCAGAATGGAATAAAAATCTCGTCAAAGAAAGTCATTAACCTCTGAGGCTTTTGAGGAAGCCTCTGACAACCATCATTCATTCTCCCCGTGACGCGGACTCAAAACAGCGCCTCACCCTTCATACGCTATCCATCTTTTATTTTGGAAATCCCACATATTCACTAGAAATCCCATCCTGGAAGCTGCTATGTATTGCCCATCACGTATGGTTTCATTCATGTCTGGCAGCAAGATCACGGTTGATGCCAAGCAACCTTCATCGAAAAACAGTGGCGAAACATTCCGTTATGATCGGACAGGCCAGATTCGCCGTCCGGATCGTTCTTCTGACATTGCTGAATCTTTCCGTCGGCTTCGGACTCACACCACCCTCTCTTCTTGCGCAGATTCCTCCGGTTATTGATCCGACCGGCCGTTCCGGCAAACCTCCTGAAGTAACTCAGCCAGAGCCAACCCCTTCTTCGCCTCCCGGCTTCATCCTACCTCCGGTTGAGACGCTTCCCGAATTGCAACCTAAGCGCGCTCCTGGACTGAGGGTGATGGTCCAGACCATTCGCGTCGAGGGGAGCACCGTGTTGTCCCAGGAAGAACTCCGTCAGATTACCGCCCCATATGAAAACCGCGAGCTCTCCACCGAAGACCTTGAGCAACTCCGCCGAGAGCTCACACAGACCTATATCAACAAAGGCTACGTGAATTCAGGAGCCGTCATTCCTGATCAATCGATCGAAGATGGCCAGCTCACGTATCGCATCATCGAAGGTAAACTCACAGATATTCATATTGAAGGCACACACTACTTCCTTCCTTTCTATTTCCGGCAACGCATTGAACAGAGCGCTGGCCCTCCGCTCAATATCCGACCACTGAAAGAACGTTTAGCACTCTTACTGCAAGACACCCGGATTCAACGGTTAAATTCCGAATTGAAACCCGGGCTCAAGCCGGGAGAAGCGACGTTGGATGTGCGAGTTGAAGAAGCCTCCCCTTTTAAAGCGTGGGTGGAATTTAACAATTTTCAAGCACCAACAATCGGGGCTGAACGAGGACTTGGCACGATCGCCGTAGACAATCCTTTTGGAATTGGAGACCATTTTGCCTTTACCTATGGCCAATCGGAGGGGTTAAATCCTCTCTTGGATACGGCCTACGTGGTCCCATTTACCCCACAGGATACGACATTGGGATTCCAATATCGCCGGAATAATTTCTCTGTGGTCACGTCCCCGTTTGATGACTTGGACATTGAAACCAAATCAGAAATTTACACAATTACCCTTCGGCAGCCGGTCTATCGGAGCCTCACAGATGAAGTCTCTCTCTCACTCATCGGAGAACACCTGGAAACGAAAAGTACGCTGGGAGGGACAGGATTTTCCTTTATCCCGGGAACCACCAATAATGGAAAAGCGGTGGTGTCGGCCCTTCGATTTGGACAGGAATGGGTCCACCGCCAACCCATGCAAGTGTTTGCCGTCTATTCACGATTCAGTGTAGGCATGGACGTGCTCAATGCCACCAATAATCGAGTGGGGAAAAATGATCCCGACTCACAATTTTTCATTTGGTTGGGGCAAGCCCAATGGGCTCGTCGCATAGACCCACTGGGCATACAATTCATCAGCAATCTGACCCTTCAAATTTCCAACGACAGTTTATTTCCGCTCGAACAATTTGCCGTTGGCGGCCGGTATAGCGTGCGAGGATACCGGGAAAACCAACTGGTTCGAGATAATGCCTTCCTCTTCTCCATTGAATCACGCATCCCCGTGCTTCCCTCTTTAACCGGCCCTAACTTTTCGATACAAGCAGCTCCGTTTATTGATGTGGGACGTTCCTGGAACGCCAAAAATTCCACACCAGATCCGGAAACCTTAGCCAGCATTGGCATAGGCCTCCGCTTCGGCTTTTTTGATCGCGCCTTTGCCAATGTCTATTGGGGCCAACAACTCAATCATGTCTCGGAGACAGGACAAAAAAACGACCTCCAAGACAACGGTCTGCACGTGCAGTTCACCTGGAACATTTTGTAACGTCGAACAGCCCTCTAGCAGATGATTGGTCGCAGGTTACCGGAAGACCGTGTACGGCCTGGTAAGAAAAGAGCTAAGGGTACATCCCCCTTCTCCCCTTATTCAAAGAAACCCGGTTGAATCATTCCCCCCAAATAGCCCGTAGAGGCTTGAAAATACTTCCGGCATCACTGGCTGACCGGGAATGGTTAGAACGAAGAAGATGGCGAGGCGACTTGAATCCGTTGCAACAACGGAAGGCTTTGTGAGACATGATGGATTCTCGACCGATTGCCACCGCTCACAAGACGTAAACGGGCCAGACATCCTCGCTGCGTATTCCCGACAGACAAAATGGGGAAAATTTTCTCCGCCCGAAGATTATCTTCCTGGCATTCCTCACTCGTGAACCGACAGAGCACCGGGTCTTGCCCATAATTCACCGTAGAAATCTGATGTGACGGAATCCCGAGTTGGGACAGATAGCCAGAAAGATGGGCGAGATGAAAGTCCGCACGGGCAAAGTTATAGGCAGAAGGACCGCGAGGGTCACAGTGCCCTTCAATTCGCAAGCGCCATTGCGGGTCTGCCGCCAGCCACTCGACCGTTCGAAGGAAAAATGCCTTCAAATCGGCATCAATAAAAAGCCGCCGTTCATCAAAATACACATCCGCAACCACTGGAGCCTCGGGCTCTAAAGAAGGCTGTTCCGACACTCCAACTCTCCGCAAAAACGAAGTCCTTGCCTGAGTAGAGATTCCAATTTCTCGAATTTCTTCTGGCTGAACAAATGAAGAAGACGCCCCGTGGTCACTAGAGCGTGAAAAAGCAGGGAGAGAATCTGAGGCTATGGCCACTTCCCCACTGATCAGGGAACCGCTCAAGAGGAAACCCACGAACACGTTCAGGAGAAATTGAAGCATCTGGATAGGCAAACCACATCGCAAGAGTGAACCATTCAACAGGGCCGGGAATGTCGAAACCCATGCGACCCCATTGATAGTCTCTATCGGAAGGGAAAGAGGAGACTTTATGCATGAGAGGTATCAGGTGTGAAAATGGGAACATGGGCAACTGGATTCAAAAAAAAGACCGACCACCAGAACGTGTGACGAAAGAGTCAGGAAAAACCAGGCAAGAAGAAAGTGATGGGGAGTGCGGAAGAGAACCACGAGAAAAAAAGCCTGCCCCCACAGTTGATCGTGGGGGCAGGCGGGGTAACTGCGGGTCTGCGGAAAGGAGAAGAGGAATCACTTTTTTCCGATTTGAAAATTTCTCCTCAAGAATCGGAACATGTGTTATGGACTAGAAACCCAACCTCATCCTCCACCGCCTGAAAGCCAAGAATCTCACCTTCAGGAACAGAAGACAATTCTCTCTCCTCGTTCCATAAAGCCACAGTTACATTCCCGTTTGGCGGTCAACTTGAGCGACCGTGTTGAGATCCACCTGTTCGAGTAACGCTGCACGCAAATCGTGGAGATCGCGATCAGTCGCATGAGCTTGAATCTCCTGAGAAATCGCCCCAATGGCGTCATACCAAAACCCTGCCCTGGCCAATATCCTGGTGGCCTCTTGCGGGGTCGCCTGCCTGACCGCTTCCGCAATATTCTCCGGTAAACTCATCACTTCCAGCAGACCACCCGCAATAATATCTTTGGACCGGCGAGCTGGATCAGGAATTAAGGACACAAACCATTGATACGTCTTCCCCTGTTCAAATTTCAGGTCGTACTCACCCAACGAAAGCATATGAATCCCAGCCTCGGCGGGAGAAGACAGCGGCACTTCAAGAATGGGGACCACCCCGCTACCTTCTAAAACCGTAAATTCCAGAGGAAGGGCAGTCGCCTTAGAGAGATACCACACTAACGGTGGCTGTTCATTCGCTGTCACGGCCACATGATCCGGGACTAACGCATACAAAAGAGGCAACCCCGGCGAAGGCCCTCGCGTGCCACCACCCACTCGGCCCCCTGGGGCTCCCCGACGAGGAGGCTGATACAAAGGCTCAGAGATTTTTGAAGAAAGTCCCAGTTGGTCATCGACAATCCGAACCAGCGAGGTATCAACAGACGCTTTGGGGGCCTGCCTCACCTTCTTCAAGGACAGGGCCGATTGTGCAGGCAAGGCAGAGGGTTCAGGAGATGTTCTGACCTTTTCTTGCCCGCCCATGGCAAGTGAACTAAAACCCACCGTCAACCCGATAATAGTGACGCCCCACAAGAATGTTTTGGTCTTCATAATCGTTCCTCCTTTTCTCCCATAGAAGCTGCACCTCAAAAATGACCATTGCAGCTTTTCTTCAAGAAACCTATGGGCTGATAAGAATATGAATAAAGCAAGCTTTATTCCACAATATTTCAGCGGCAGACCTACCCACGAGACTCAAAACATCCAAGGCTTCAACGGCTTAGAAATATTCAAGCCGTCTCCCCCCATTTCACGGGAGTGGTCAGATGTCTACAAGAGAGACAGTTTGTCAACGGCGCGACCCGTATTCTCCGGACAAACCTTTCTGCCCACGATCCCGCACACCCACCCAAAACCCTGCAACAGAATTTTGACCTTATTGCAACGAGTTTCTAGAATAGGTGCATTCCTCATCATGATCATTCCTGGAAAGGATAATCATACCTATGACCAGCCATTTTCAAAAGATGGGTTTCTTGCGGGTTCTCATCATCATGCTGTTACTGCCGACGGCTGGCGGAGGGGGCTTCCTGAGCATCGCGGCTGGAGAGGCCACCCCGAATGAGCTCATGGCCAAAGGTCAAGAATGGTATGGGCAAGGAAACTTTGAACAAGCGGCAGAGGCATGGACACAAGCCTCTGCGGACTTTCAGCAATCCGGCGATCACCCCAATCATATTCAAGCCCTCATCTATACAGCCAGGGCCCTTGCGGAAATGGGGAAAAATCACCAGGCACAACTCCTTCTCCAAACTGCCGTTCAGACAGCCCAAACGCACAAGCACCCTCAAATGATGGCGCAGGCCATGGGACAGATAGGCGTCTTACACGTAAAGGTGGGGGAAGGAGATTCCGCGCTCACCATCCTGCAAGAAGCGCTGAAAATAGCCAGGGAGCTTCAGGATCGACCACTCATGGCCACGCTTCTCAATGATTTAGGCAACGCGCAGGTCTATCTTGCCAATCACCAAGCCGCGATTGCCGACTATACCGAAGCCAGCATTCTGGCAGATTCCCTTGAGCTGCAGGCCCTTTCAATCCGGGCCATGGTCAATGCCAGCCTGGTGGAACGAAAAACCGGCGAGATTCCCAATGCCACACTTCGCTTGCAACAGGCATGGGACAAAACCAAGGCCCTGCCAGACTCGCATGAGAAAGTCCAAAACTTGCTCACGATTGGACGGAGCCTTCGAGATATCAGCCAACACGATACGGAAAACCGCGCCAGCTTGTTCACCCAAGCCAGCGAGGCCCTGCAGGACGGCATTCATTCGGCCAAGGCCATTGGAGATTGGAAACAGGAATCCTATGGCTGGGGGTTCCTCGCGGAAATGTACGAAGAGGAAGGACGCCCGCGTGAAGCCCTGAAACTGACCCAATTGGCCATCAGGGCCAGCCAGCAAG
>JAOUQB010000161.1 GCA_029879555.1 Nitrospirota bacterium
GATCGCCTTCGTTTAACTCCAGAACGAATTGCAAATATGGCCAAACAGATTCGTGAGATTGCCAAATTGCGGGACCCGGTCGGGGAATCAAAAGGGTTGTGGCAGCGTCCGAACGGGATGCGAGTGGGGCGTGTGCGGGTTCCAATCGGCGTCATTGGCATTATTTATGAATCTCGTCCCAACGTCACGGCTGATGCGGCAGCCTTATGTTTAAAATCCGGCAATGTGTGCGTGTTGAGGGGAGGCTCTGAAGCCCTTCATTCCAATACGGCGATTGCCAAAGTGCTAGGGGAAGCCATTCAAAAAACAGGAATTCCTGAAGGAGCGATTACCTTTATCGATCGACCGGATCGTGAAGTGGTGTTAGCTCTACTCAAAAGCGACCAATTTATCGATCTCATCATCCCACGCGGGGGTGATGCGCTGATGAAAACCGTGAACGAGCATGCCACCATTCCCGTGATTAAGCATGATAAAGGCGTCTGTCATATTTATGTTGATTCGGACGCCGATCTTGATATGGCTCAACGGATTAGCTTTAACGCCAAAGTGCAGCGACCTTCAACCTGTAATGCCATGGAAACGTTGCTGGTCCATGAAAAAGTGGCAAAAAAGCTGCTGCCATCCTTGGCCGCTGAATTCCTCGAGGCCAAGGTGGAAATGCGGGGCTGTCCCAAAACCTGTAAAATTGTCTCCGAGGCTAATCCGGCGCAAGACGAAGATTTTGGTCAGGAATTTTTAGCCTTAATTGTCGCAATCAAAGTGGTGAAAGACATTGATGAGGCGATGGACCATATTGACCGGCATGGATCGCGTCACACGGAAACAATTGTCACTAATGATTATGACCGTGCCCTGCGATTTCTCAGAGAAGTCGATGCAGGAGCCGTCATGATCAATGCATCGACAAGGTTGAATGATGGGTATGAATTTGGATTGGGTGCAGAAATTGGGATCAGTACTACCCGTATCCATGCTCGGGGACCAATGGGGCTTGAAGATTTGACTTGTTCGAAATATCTCGTCTATGGCACCGGCCAAATTCGGGAGTAACATGCCTTTCTTGTCAGGAAGGTTCCATGCTGGCCATATAGTATCTTCCAGTCTCGAGTCTGTCGGACTTATCGTGAGTCAGTGGGCATGAGGTCTCGACTGATCTTGTCATGAACGTTCACGCCACGTTGCAGCATCCGGAAGCCATTCGGTTTCCGGGCAATTATCCATATAAAAATCATTGGGATACAGCCGGTGGGCGAGTGGTAGAGCTTCCCTCTGGCCATCACGTCTGGTATGGCCAGCATGGCCAGCGTATTTTACTAGCCGATCCCACCGGCGCTCCACTACACGAATGTCTTTGGGAGGAAGACCTTTCCGGTCTTCCAAGGCTGGTGTCGGTTCGAATACGCCTGGACTGGGGCCAATGGGTTGGCATCAAACCCGGCGGTCTCGTGAATATCATATCACTGGATCTTTCAAAGCGGCCTGGTTGGGAGCAACTGACGAGAGATGATCTACGAGCGATGGCCGCTCGGGCCATGAATGCAGATCTCCCCACCATTCAGTTTTTTTACCGTGACGATGATTTAACGCTGGGCAGTAACGGTCACGCGACCATTCGCCAGGTCAAAGATGCTTTCTACGTGCTGCCGGATGGGTCGTTTCAGGGAGCACGGTTTATGTCCTGCATGAGTCGCATGGAATGGGGAAAAATCGATTATTTGCCTGTCGTGGAATTGTTTTTGTCCCTACTTCCAGGCACGGGGAGCGCGACGTTTGAATTAATTCGTGGGCTCTATGATGATCAGCAGATGGATTCGCCGACCCCTTTGCGGTATCGAGGAATTCCTGCATATCCGTCTCTTGGCGCCTTTCGTTTATTCACCTCTTTTTTCACTCCTTCCACGCATTCAGGTGAGGTTCCTCTAGACGTCTTTTTAGACGTCAATCGTTCACATGAAGTGGAATGGCTGCCTTCACCTGAGTACCTCGTTCGCCATATTGATCAAGAACAGCGCCTCAGTGTGACCGTTCATCATCACATGATTCAAAAAGTCATCCGTTGGGATGATCCAACGGGCTTAGCCTATCTACCCACGACACCATCCGGCGAAGCCAAAATGGACGGACGTGGGGTGCAAGTCCTTGGACAAGAGCTCCATCTTCATGATGGGTCTCAACTGGATGTCATGACCATTCAGGAATCATGGCAACTAACAAAGTCAAATCTTAAGCCTACTTGGAACGCCCCTTTGACGTCGTGGCGAGACTGTTTTCCTCAAGGTCCGCCAGCGCTCTCTGCGAGCCAAGCTTTTTCGGCCGTCCTGCTCTATCCGGATAACGATGAGATGATTGGTGAAAAAGAAAGCCAGCCATTTATCTTCGATTACGTAGACGATTTTCTAGAAGATCACACCGAATTGCGGCAATTTCGGGAAATGGCCGATCAGGTGTTTCTCTCACGGTGCGAGGCAAGCCTCGGAGCGTGCCTGAAGTATGAGCGCCCTCAACGGCATACCATCTGGTATGAATGGTCGGAATTTGCTCTAAAACATGCGCAATACATTTGGAATACCTTACACCGCAAGAACCAATTGTCTTGGCTCTCACATTTTCAATTTTTCCCGGTAGGGCTGCAGGCCATCACGGAGACCACTTCGCCATTTGATTGGATGAATGTTTGGATTCCATTTTCCGCCTATGATGATCCTCAAGAATTACGGCAATGGAGTTCCTTCCTTGCTAATCATCTTGTCCCGGGCGGGATTGGATGTGTGGCTGGCCCAGAAGTCATGGGCCATCTTTTTCAGGAGCATGGGCTCTCTGTGGTCCATGCTGAACATGGGGAATTCTTGCCAACCTTCAAGATTCATCAGGCGATTCTTCAGGCTGGCAGGCTTCATCCGGAATTAATGGTTTGGATCATTCAACAATCGTAACCTCTGGTTGTTCAATTTTAAGAAAACTTTTCTTTGGGAGTGAAAGGTCATGAACGAACAGGAGAAACAATTAGTGGTGATGGCCCATGCTCTGGCTCATCAAGAGAACGAAATCCAGTATCTCAAGGCCCTATTGGTTGAAAAAATGAATATGAAGCTTGAAGACTTTCAACAAGAGCAAGATGCTTTTTGGGCGAAGAGCAAATATTTCCGAATCTATGAAACCATCAACAGTCTTCAAGCTTTACAACAGGAGATGGAAGCCCTTCCTGAAAATTTGGACTTAGACATGTACCGAGACCATCTGCGTTGGCCAAGCGATCCACCAGAGCATCCCTTGGAAAACTAATGGGATAAGGCCGATTTCTATACCGAACCCTCCCCAGCTTTCATGTGAGCGGCCACTCTTGACAGGAGGACGTGTCCTGAATAGGATGGGGTAACCTTTAAGGCTCATCCAGTGAGGTGGGCAAGGAGAAAGCTGACGATGGCCCATTCTGTGGCCCCCACCCACATGACCTTCCCCTGCCATGCAGTGGAGGGTTTTTTTGTGTTCCATTCCACCCTAATTTTAGAGAAAGACTGACCCAAATTTCATGAGTTCCTTGCAACATGAACGAATGGTGATGGATGCCCAAGAAATGTCCAGGGCGTTAACCAGAATTAGTCATGAGATTCTTGAGCGGAATAAAGGATCTCAGGATTTAGCGTTAGTGGGTATTCGCACGGGTGGGGTTTATCTGGCACAACGCTTAGTCAAGCGAATTCAGCAAATTGAGCAACGCGACCTTCCCCTGGGCGAGTTGGATATCACGCTATATCGAGACGATTTATCGATTCGCAAAGATCAACCAGAAATACGAAAAACATCCATTCCCTTTCATATTTCGGATATGAAGATTGTGTTGGTGGATGATGTCCTCTTCACCGGACGTACCATTCGTGCGGCCCTGGATGGGCTCATGGATCTTGGGCGTCCGGCCGAGATTCAACTGGCCGTGTTGGTTGATCGTGGGCATCGGCAGCTGCCCATTCGAGCTAATTACGTTGGGAAAAGTATTCCTACCTCCCGAGAAGAAGAGGTTCAGGTGTTTTTTGAAGAATTAGAACAAGTGGATCGGGTCTCCATCATCACTGAACATACTGGGTAACACGACACATGGGTTTGAAGGGAAAAGATTTACTCACCATCACCGCCTTATCCGTGGAAGAGATAGAGTTGATTTTGACGACGGCAGAGTCCTTGAAAGAAGTCGGAGGCCGAGATATCAAAAAGGTTCCCGCCCTGCGTGGAAAGACGGTCGTTAACTTATTTTTCGAACCCAGCACGCGCACTCGAACATCCTTTGAATTGGCAGCCAAACGATTAAGTGCCGATGTCATTAATTTTTCTCCTTCCACCAGTAGTGTGGTGAAAGGGGAAACACTCATCGACACAGCACGAAATATCGAATCCATGCAAGCCGACATTATTGTCTTGCGACATTCATCTCCTGGTGCGGCTGAGCATTTGGCTCGATTTGTCCGGTCGTCAGTGATTAATGCTGGAGACGGGTGGCATGCACACCCCACGCAAGCGCTTTTAGATGTGTATACAATTAAAGAAAAGAAGAAAACGGTTGAAGGGCTGACCGTCGTGATCGTTGGAGATGTGGCCCATAGTCGTGTCGCTCGATCAAACATTGCCGCCTTAACGAAATTAGGTGCGGACGTACGGGTCGTCGCGCCCCCAACCATGCTACCCTTATACGTTGAGCAGCTCGGCGCAAAAGTGTTTTTTCGTTTTGACGAAGCCTTACTCGGAGCGGATGTCATCATGATGCTCCGGTTACAACGAGAACGGCTTGGCAAAGCGCTACTCCCGAGTATTCGAGAATATGCCACTTTATTTTGTTTGACGGCAGAACGGCTCAAATTGGCTAAGCCTGATGCGATTGTCATGCATCCGGGGCCATTGAATCGTGGGGTTGAAATTTCGCCCTCTGTGGCAGATGGTCCTGCCGCAGTTATTTTAGATCAAGTCTCCAATGGCGTATCGGTGCGGATGGCCTTGATGTATTTATTGTCAGGGACCGCGTAACATTTGTCGAAAAAGAGAACTATGAACGAAGGAACATCGAAACCAGCCGTAGACCAAACCGTCTGTATTCAAGGTGGAACGGTCATTGATCCAGGTTATGTGAATGGACGCGCTGATGTACTCATCCAAGATGGGAAAATTGTTGAAGTAGGGTATCCACTTCAACGTGCTCTTAAACAGGATGGGTCGGTCACCATCCTTGATGCCAGTGGTTGGATTGTGGCTCCTGGCCTGGTCGATCTTCATTGTCATCTGCGTGAACCGGGATTTGAATACAAGGAAACAATTGCCACGGGTTCAGCTTCAGCCGTGGCCGGAGGCTTTACCTCCATTTGTGCGATGCCCAACACCCAGCCGGTCAATGATAATGCTGCCATCACGCAATTTATGTTGACCAAGGGGCAACAGGCGAGGAAAGCGCGAATCTTTCCGATTGGCGCCATCACCAAAAATTCGGATGGTGAAGAATTAGCGAATATTGGCGAGTTGGTTGAAGCCGGGTGTGTGGCGATTTCTGATGATGGACGTCCCGTTATGAATAGCTTAGTCATGCGTCGTGCGTTGGAATACGCTAAAGCCTTTGGCATTCCGGTGGTCGATCATTGCGAAGATTTGCATTTGACCGATGGTGGCTGCATGAACGAGGGTGTGGTCTCGACAGAATTAGGGATGCCAGGTATTCCTGATGCATCCGAAGAAGTGATGGTGGCTCGGAATCTTGCTCTTGCCGATCTGACCGGAGTGACGGTTCATTTGGCCCATTTAAGCACGGCTCGATCTGTTGAGCTTGTTCGTCATGCGAAAGCGCAAGGGCTTCCCGTGAGCGCGGAAGTCTGTCCTCATCATTTTTCAATAACTGAAGAGGCCGTTCGCGGCTACAAGGCCAATGCCAAAATGAATCCACCTCTTCGAACCAGTGAAGATATGCTCGCGCTTCAACAGGGGTTGGTGGACGGCACCATCGATGTCATTGCCACCGATCATGCGCCTCATGCGCTGCAAGAAAAACAGTTGGAGTTTGATACGGCCCCATTCGGAATTGTGGGTTTTGAAACCGCCCTGCCGCTCACCCTTCGATTGGTGCATGATGGCGTCTTGTCTCTTGAGCAGGCACTTGATAAGTTGACCCGT
>JAOUQB010000163.1 GCA_029879555.1 Nitrospirota bacterium
GATCATGGGAATGCAGAGGAGTTGGCCCATTGTGACCCATTGAAAAATGAATCCTAAGTGACTATCGGGCTCACGGAAAAACTCGACGAAAAATCTGGCCACCCCATAGCCACTGATGAATGTCCAAAATATCGTGCCGGGTGGCGTCTTCAATCGATTGATGATTGTTAGTAGAGTAAAAAGAGCCAGGCCTTCGAGTCCGGCTTCATAGAGTTGGGAGGGATGCCGGCATTCAGGCCCACCTTGAGGAAAGACCATACACCAGTCTACGTCCGTTGCTCTTCCGAATAATTCCCCGTTAATAAAATTCCCCATTCGTCCAAAGCCTAATCCAATCGGCGCAGCGCCTGCGGCCAGATCGCCAATGGACGTCATAGAAAAACCACGCCGTCGACAAAACAGGACAAGTGCGACACAGACTCCGAGCAGCCCTCCGTGGAAGGACATACCGCCTTCCCACACCGCAAAGGTTTTCAGGGGATTCTCGAGGTAAAATGGCAAGTTATAAAAGAGGACGTAGCCTAAACGCCCGCCAATAAAGACCCCAAAGGCAGCAAACACAATTAAATCAGACAGTTGTTGAGGGTTAAGCGGGATGTGTTTTTGTGCAGCCCTGGCCTTGATCAGCCAATACGCCCCACCTAGACCCAAAAGATACATGAGCCCGTACCATCGGAAGGCTAAAGGGCCAATTTGAAAAAATATCGGATCGATCTCCGGGTACGGCAGTTGTGCGAGGGTCGGCAGAAAGTCCATGAGGTGATTTTAGAAGGAGATGTACAAGGAGTGCGGTAGCTAGGGAATTGTGGAACGGATTCAGGCTAGCTTACACTAGCTGGAGAACCCTGAAGATGTGTGCTTTGCTTTCACTCATGTCTGTAGATCTTCCTACCATAACCACACGTGAAAGAAAAGGTCGAGGGTTGGGTTAACGATGTTTTTCTGTGTTGAAAGGGCAACGCTCTATGGCAGAACCTGAATCCATCTCTCGTTCCCGCGGCGCCGAAGCGATTTTAGATTGTATTAGTGACGGAGTCATCACCATTGATTTGCAGAAGCGCGTGACGTTTTTAAATCGGGCCATGCAGACCATGTTGGGCTATGAGGTGCCAGATTCCGGCATGTTGCTAGCCTGTGATGTACTCATTCAAAGCAATATTTGTTCAAGCCAGGATTGTGTCTTAGAGCGCGCACTTCGTGGAGAGCGAGTGTCGAATTTTGAGGCCATTGTTCGTCGTCGGGATGGCATTCAAGTGCCGGTGAGTATCAATACTGATTTTTTATTAGACCAAGAAGGCAAGCTCATTGGGCTCATAGAAGTCATTCGTGATATTTCGCTGGTTCGGGAACTCACGGCCAAAACGGTTGAGGTATCAGAACTTAAACATCGCTTGGAGGAGCACGTTCAATTCGATCATATTGTGGGCCGCAGCTCGCTCATGCAACATATTTTTGCCAAACTCCCAGCCATTGCGGCGTCGAAATCCTCCGTCTTGATTACGGGAGAAAGTGGGACAGGGAAGGAATTGATTGCCTATGCCTTGCATGCCCATAGTCCTCGGAGACAGGCGCCCTTTGTGGTGGTGAACGGGTCGAGCTTGTCGGAAGGGGTGTTAGAAAGTGAACTGTTTGGTCATGTGAAAGGGGCATTCACGAACGCGTATGTGGACAAGCCTGGGCGGTTTGAAGTCGCTGATGGCGGGACTATTTTTCTGGATGAAATTGGCGAGATGAGTCTGGCCACTCAAGTGAAATTGTTAGGAGTGTTGGAACGGGGACGGTTTGAACGGGTCGGTTCGAATAACACGATTAGCGTGGATGTGAGAATTGTGGCGGCCACCAATCGAAACTTGGAAGAGGCGGTACGTGAAGGCCGCTTCCGGGAGGATTTGTATTACCGGATTCGAGTGATCCCTATCGCCTTGCCCCCACTTCGTGAACGATCAGAAGATATTCCGCTGCTGGTTAATCATTTTCGGGAAAAATTCAATCGGGAAATGGACAAGCAGATTGTCGGACTCTCACCCCAATCGCTTATGGCCCTTGAGCAATATCCCTTTCCTGGGAATATTCGTGAGCTTCAGAATGTGATGGAGCATGCCTTTGTCTGTTGCGAGGACCACCTTATTCAATTTGAGCACCTTTCGGCGGATTTACAGCGGCACTTTTTTGAGCATCAAGAATGGTCCGACTCGGAGACGCTTCAAACGGTTGAACGTCAGGCGATCTGTCGCGCATTAGATAAAGCAGGCTGGCATTTCAAGGAGGCTTCTCAGCAATTGGGGATTGGCCGTTCGACCTTATGGCGAAAAGTTAGGCAATTTGGGATAAAACAGAAGCTTAGCTAAAATGATGCCACGTTTCATTTTGGGATCATTTGATACCCATTGGTATCGATTGATATATTATTGAATAAAATCAACAGTTTAATTTTGTTATGTATTATGGTGGTCGTTTGTTTTGTTTCATTTTGAAACAAGCGTTAGGGCCGTACATTGAAAAGCTCTTTTTAATCAATCATTTATACAACGTGGTGTTCGGTATCTCCCTTGCTAGGTACATGGTCTAACGAATTCATTTTTTATTTTGTACCGTTGTGAGGAAGGGGTGTTGAATATGGATTGTCCACGATGTCAGGGAATCATGATCCAGGATAAATTTGGGGATGTGGCCGACGAAGCCGGGGCCATGTACTTTTCAGGATGGCGATGTATTACCTGTGGTGAAATATTGGACCCGGTTATAGCAGCCAATCGGCAACATCATCACGAGCCACTTATTGGGCGTTCTCGAAAAAAGTTTGCGACCCAACTTGGTTAGGAATATTTCAACCAACAAATTTCTCCTTACATTTTGTCAATTGTTGCCGGTAGAACCCCCACGACATTTTTTTCTTCGAGAAAAGACTGTAAGAATGGGTGCGGTCTCTGTATGATGAAACGCAAGCACGGTGTGGTTCCAAAATAGGATGACGCAGTCCATATATATTCGTTGATGTTTCAAGAAGGAGCAGCATAAATGGCTGAAGAACAACATCCGCCGCAATCAGGGGCTGGTGTCAATCCGCCTCAGGAAAATCCGATTCCAGGGGTGAAGCATATTATTGCCGTCAGTAGTGGAAAGGGTGGAGTGGGCAAATCGACCGTCACGGTGAATTTGGCGGTGGCCCTGAAGCAAGAAGGCTATGCAGTGGGAGTGATGGACGCGGACATCTATGGTCCGAATATTCCCATGATGATTGGCGTGACGAAAGAGCCGGTCAAAGAAGGCGAGAAAATTACTCCCGCTGAAGGGCAGGGGGTCAAAGTCATCTCCATGGGATTTTTTGTTCCTGAGGATACGCCGGTTGTCTGGCGTGGTCCGATGGTTCATTCAGCCATTCAACAATTTTTTCGGGATGTCGTCTGGGGCGAACTAGATTATTTATTGATTGATCTTCCGCCTGGGACTGGAGATGTGCCATTAACACTCTCGCAACTCGTGCCTTTGACGGGGGCTATTACCGTCACGACTCCTCAAGACGTGGCTCTCTCCGATGTTCGAAAAGGCATGACGATGTTCAAGAAAGTGAATGTCCCGTTATTGGGCGTCATTGAGAATATGAGTCATTTTGTGTGTGGCCATTGTGGCGAGCGTACGGAGATTTTTTCACATGGCGGTGGTGAACAGGCGGCCAAAAAATTTGAGATTCCGTTCCTGGGGCGCATCCCACTTGATCCAGCGATTCGTGAAGGAGGCGATCAGGGAACACCGATTGTCGTGAAAGACCCGAAATCTCCACAAACGCAAGCCTTCATCCAGATTGCGCGGACTCTCGTGGGTCATATAGAACAAGGGGAAAAGAACGAGAGCGGGGCTGCCGCGACTCTTTCGAGTATGTTGAAGAAAATAAAGGATCCAATTCAGAAAACATGAACAGTCGATGACGGTGTTTTGCCATGAAATGAGGAGAAGTGATGGGTGAATGGATTCGAATAGCCAAAACGGACGAAGTCAGTCCTGGCAATGGGACCACAGTCGAAGCCGGAGGTAAGTGTTTAGCGGTCTTCAATATCGATGGGGCGTTTCATGTGACGGACAACATGTGCCTTCATCGTGGAGGGCCGTTAGGCGAAGGTGATGTGGACGGGGAGACGGTGACCTGTCCGTGGCATGGATGGGAATATAACGTGAAAACGGGACATTGTGTGAATAATCCGTCCAGCCATGTCAAAGCCTATGAAGCGGTTGTTGAAGAGGGTGATATCAAAATAGAGCTATAAGCCAGCCACGGACATTCCCGCCTGCTATCTTCTCCAGGTTTTGCGGCTCATCAGGTCGTGATTTGGTGCAACACCTCGCTCAGTTCTGCCAAACGAAAGGGTTTGGCGACCACCCCACGAAACCCAAAGGTCGAATATCCTGAGAGGACCGGGTCATTCGAATATCCGCTGGACACAATCGCCTTGACCTGAGGGTCGAATTGACGGAGTTGTTTGAAGGTATCTTTCCCGCCTAGGCCACCAGTGACAGTTAAATCCAAAATGACCGCATGAAAGGGTTGTTGTGCGTGGAAGGCTTCCTGATAACGGACAAGCGCCTCATTCCCTTCCGCCACACATTGTACGTCGTACCCCAAGTGGCGCAGCATTTCGCCTAAGAGGAGGCGAATGGATTCCTCATCATCCATGACGAGGACTCGTCCTTCTCCTGTCAGAGCCGACGCGGTCATCTGTGGGGCAGGTGCTATGACCTGAGCGGCGGGCAGATGAATAACAAACATGGCCCCCTGGCCTTGAGGAGAGGTGGCGGTGATCGTGCCATGATGATTCGTCACAATGGAGTAGGCGGTGCTTAAGCCCAGTCCACTCCCGTTTTGCTTGGTGGAATAGTATGGATCAAAAATCTTGTGCAACGCAGAAGGAGGGATGCCGTTGCCGTTATCTTTAATGGTCAGTTTTATATAATTCCCCGCTTTAGGCAGACCTTCTTGCTTGGCGTGTTCTTCAGTGGTTGTCACATTCTCGGCACTGATACTGAGAGTTCCTCCGGTGGGCATGGCTTGATGAGCGTTGACGGCGAGATTGTGAATCACTTGGCCGATTTGTCCTTCATCGGCTTCGATCTGCCAGAGATCATCCGGGATCTCACAGTGGCAGCGTGTTGGTGAGCCGGAAAGAGCAAAGCCGGCGGATTCAGGTATGACGTGTTGTAAGGCTAAGGGTTTTTTGAGAGGAGTGCCGCCTTTCGCAAAGGTGAGAAGTTTGTGGGTTAGCCCTTTGGCCCGGAGTGAGGCATTTTCGGCTTCCGATAGAAAGTTAAATAACCGATCCCTGGAGTTCACCAGGGCTTTGGTCATGGAAATATTGCCTAAAATGGTGGTGAGAAGATTGTTGAAATCATGGGCAATGCCACCGGCTAAGAGCCCCAAGGAATCCAATTTGCTGGCTTTCAGCCGTTCTTCATCTAATTTGATGCGTTCGGTCATGTCCCGTAAGATCAACACTGCGCCAAAGAGGTTGCCGTCAGACCGACGTAACGGGGACACGCTATAAAGAACGGGGCGTTCCCCTTGCGTCTGATCGAACAGCGGGTAATGATCTAGCGGATGAAGAGGAGTTCCGACCTTTAAGGTATGACTCACCGGGTGGTCGTCAGCTTCGTTCACGCCAGAATGAAGAAACCGCACCACTTCTTCAATCGACCGTCCCATCGCGTTTTCTTGCTTCCAGCCACTGAGTTCTTCTGCCATATGATTCATATAGGTAATGCGTCCACGCGTATCGGTCGTGAAGACACCTTCAACGATTGAGGACAAGGTGATGGCCAAGCGTTCGCGTTCATTACGTAAGGTGTTTTCGGTCAGCTTCAAGCGTTGTTCTTGCTGAATCTGTTCAAACGTTTGCGAGACAATGGAGGGGAGGAGTTCGATCAGATTGCTGTCTTTGAGGAAATAATCTCGTGCGCCCTGTTTCATCATCTGGACGGCGAGACGTTGGTCACCTTGTCCCGTGACGACGATAAAGGGGACCGTGAGATGCTGGTGCTTGAGGTGGGTGATGAGATCTTCGCCGGACATATCGGCG
>JAOUQB010000222.1 GCA_029879555.1 Nitrospirota bacterium
TTGGAATCTCAGATTGTGCTGGTGTTGTTTCCTTCTTGATCGTTGTCCGCATGGTATCCAGAGAGATGGGCTGTTTGGGTGTTGGAATCAAGCCTTTCAAGATCCTGACATCAGTGGTCACGGGCCACAACGTCACCCGCCCATCCGTTCCTACCAAAAATTCCACTCGATCTCCAGGTTGTAGCCCTAATTGTTCAATGATTTTTCTGGGAATAGTCAAGTGACCTTTTTTGTTCAACGTCGCAACCGTCATGATGTTTTTCTTCATTTTTGTGAACGTGTGATTCCCCGTTGGTTGCCCAGGGGATTATTTGTTTCAGGAAGGAAAGACTGAGGTCACGCCGGCGCGATGCGCCATACCGGCCAGATGTTGATCAAGCGTGGCCAGGCCCGCACCTTTTCGTAAGGCTAATTCAAGATACGCGGCATCATAACCGGACAGATCAAATTGAGACGCGACTCTTTGCAGGGCATCCACGAAATCAACTCCTGAATGGGTATCCGTTTGCAATGGAAGTTGGTCATAGGCTCGAAGAAGGCGCATACACTGATCCTCCGTAATTCGGTTCCGCTTCCTCCCCATGGTTAAGCCATTGGCTAATTCAAACCACCACAAAGAAGGGATCCACAGATCCTGTTGCGCGTGATCCAGTGCAAAGAACGTGTCGGCGGTGGGAGATTGTTCGTCAGGCAATCCCCAAGCCAAGGCCAGACTACAATCCAGGACCCAGGACATTATTTTTTCCGCCCTTCTTCGATCAATTTGCGAACGTTCAACTTTCCGGGAATTTCTTGCCGAATAGATTGTAGGGTTTCGTGAATGGATCTCAGGGTTTGCTCTTCATTCCCACCAGGAGGAGGGCCCAGCCAAGCCACCGGTTTCCCCCGTCGATGGATCACAAAAGACTGCCCTTTTTCCGTCTCCCGTAATAAGGCGGACAAGTGGGTTTTCGCATCAAAGGCACTCACTTCTTTTGCAGCTGTTGGTTTCATCGGGGACCTCTCGTGCGTAGTGTTCTGTCTAACGAATGGTTGGGAATGGGAACTCTCATTCTATTAAACTAGTTTAACAGACCAGTTTAATTAATCCAATCGTGTTTAATGGCCCAGGGGAATCGTTTTTGGGATTGGAGGAAAACTGAGTTCTTAATCCTCGCGAACCTTAAATCGAAAGCAAAGGAATAAAAAATCCCTCCTCTGCTGATTTTCCCCTGGGGCCATGGGCGGAATTTTATCCCATCATTGTCAACAACGTTCATGAGGAATCACTTCACGCTGGTCATTCCCGATGTTCGTTGTCGGGAATCTCTCTTGAGCTCTTTTCAGAGAGATACCTGCCACAAGCTTGCAGGTATGACGGAGGGGGAGAAGTGCTCACAATCAAATTGGTAGTCGGGAAATCATCCTGCCATTCCCACAGGTTGCTGGTGGGGCATCTCCCCACGCTGGTCAATCCCGAGATGTGTTGTAGGAAACCGCTCTTGGTTTCCTTTCGGAGAGAGACCTGCCACAAGCATGCAGGTATGACGGGTGGGGTGGAAGATATGGGTTACCAACTTGGGGGTATGGCGGATGGGCGCGGGCTATCTGGCACTAATTTTCATCCTCACCAAAATCCCTACAACGGGAACAGTGCTCCTCAACCTCTATCAACAATCAGAAACCACAAAATAACGCCGAGCAATTTCTTCCTTTCTGCGTCAAGGGATTGGTGAAAAAACCGACAAAGGAGAAGGGAAACCCCTCTTTTTAAGGGTGTTTCTCCGTGCTGTGACAGGTTTGAGCGTAAGAAAAGATTCTAATACGGTCCCGGTGTTCTAGAAAGTCAACTATGAACAAATTGATTTGCAAACCTGCCACGATGGATGCCGTCAAAGAAAAGAAGCCTGATACGGCCAAAGGTAAACCAAGCGCGGTCAAAAAGAAAAAGTCGCCACCCCAAGAGGAAGCTGAAGCCTCGAGCGGAATGGGCATGTTCTTCGCCCTTGAGCCACGCATCATGTTTGACGGCGCGGCCCTCGCCACCGGCGCGGAAGTCATCCAAGACACCACCACGCAAGATCAGACGCCCATCCCCGGCATCGATGGGGAGACTAGTTCGAATTCTAACAACAACGACTCTTCCGACAGCGATGCTCTGTGGTCGTCAGGCCTGTCGCTCTCGGCTCCATCCGATCGCAAAGAAATCGTGTTCATTGATACGTCCGTAGACAATTATCAAACGCTCATGGAAGGCATTGATCCCAATGCCGAAGTGATTCTGCTGGATTCCACCCGTGACGGTATTGAGCAAATTGCCGAAATCTTAGGAGAACGCACCGACATTGACGCCGTTCATATCATTTCCCATGGGGATTCCGGAGAATTGCACTTAGGCACAGGCGTACTGGACGCCGCCTCGATGCAAGGGGAATACGCGGATGAATTATCTACGATCAAGCAGGCCTTAACGGACGAAGCCGATTTCCTCATCTATGGGTGTAATTTTGGCGAAGGCGCGTCCGGTAGTGATGCCGCCACATTGCTGTCGGCACTGACTGGTGCCGATGTCGCGGCCAGTAGCGATCTCACTGGAGCGGAAGCCCTGGGTGGCGATTGGGATTTGGAAGTGCAGACCGGAATTATTGAAAGTGATGTGATCATTGACAAGCACGTCCAAGAAACCTATGCCGGAGTCTTAGACATCACGACAGGCCTGGTAGCTAATTGGACGTTTGATGCCGATGCCACGGACTCCAGTGGCAATAGTTACGATGGTACCCTCACGAATGGGGCTACCATTGATGCGACCGATTCGACAGACATTGTGGGCGAAGGAAAGCTGTCCCTAGATGGAACGGACGACTATGTCGATCTGAATAGTCACGCAACCACGATTGGCAGTTTGTCGGAGGGAACGATCGCAGCCTGGATTCGCACCAGTGCAACGGGAGTGGAGCAGACTATTTTCTCGCTGAGTGATACCGCAGATTCGAACAGTTACGCATCGCTAAGACTGACGGCTGCTGACCAACTTTTCTTTGCCGTTCGTGAAAATGGCACTCTATTTCACTTTGATTCGACAGCGACCAATCTGGCGGACGGCAATTGGCACCATGTGGTAGTGACTGTCAGTGCCACCGGGAACAACATGTATATTGATGGATCGGCGGTGGCGGTCACGTACGTCAATGGCAATGCTTCTAGTACCAACTTCTTGGCAGATGTGACTTCGGCCGATACCCTGGCCATAGGAAAGGAACAGCCTTCGACGGGTCCCCAAAAATACTTCGATGGTCTGATCGATGACGTTCGGGTGTACGATCGGGCGTTGACTTCTGCTGATATTGATGAACTCTTTGCAACCAGTAATCCGTTGGTGGTGGACACGACTTCGGATGTTGCTGACGGCGATACGTCTTCTATTTCGGCATTGCTTGGCAGTAAAGGTGCAGATGGGTTTATTTCGCTCCGTGAAGCCATTGAGGCGGCCAACAATACCTTAGGGACCGACACCATTTCGTTTGATATTAGTGATCCTTTGGTGAGTGGCGCCCACACCATTGATCTCTTATCGGCCCTGCCGGATATCACGGATGCAATCATCATCGACGGCACCTCGGAACCCGATTATGCCGGGACGCCCATTATTGAATTAAACGGCACCAGTGCTGGGGCCGGGGTCGATGGCTTGCGGCTGGTGGCGGGCAGCGATGGGAGCACGATTCAAGGATTAGTCATTAATCGATTTGGCGGCGATGGGATCGAAATCAATAATTCTGATAACAACATCATCGCGGGCAACTACATCGGCACCGATGTGACCGGCCTCGTCGATTTGGGCAATGGTCTGGATGGCATTCGGGTGGATAGCTCCACGAATACCCTGATTGGGGGCTCGACCGTTAGCGCCCGCAATATCATCTCGGGAAATTCGTCTGCTGGTATTCGTGATTTCTATTCGACGGGAACGACGATCCTTGGCAACTATATTGGTGTGGATGCGACCGGTATCGTGGCATTGGGTAATTCAGGTATGGGGATCTCGCTTTGGGGAGGGTCCAACGCCGTGGTGGGCGGATCCGGGGCCAATGAAGGCAATGTCATTAGTGGGAATAGTGGACAAGGCATCCTGCTCTATTCCGGCTCAGGGCATACGATTCAGGGCAATTATATCGGGACCGATACGAGCGGCACCATTGATTTGGGGAACCTCCAAAATGGCATCGTGGCGACCCTGACCTCCATGAACAATCTGATTGGAGGTACCGGAGCCGGGGAAGGCAATGTGATCGCCTTTAATTCCCTGGTTGGGGTTGCGGTCAGCACGGGATCAGGCAATTCGATTCTGGGAAACGCCATCTATTCGAACGATGATCTGGGAATCGATCTGGGAACGACTGGGGTGACGGCCAATGACGCCGGTGATGCCGACACGGGGGGCAACCTCTTACAAAACTATCCTGTTCTCACCACAGTTAATACCACCGGTGGCCAGGTCAGCATCTCGGGCACCCTGAATAGCACGGCCAGCACCACGTTTCGGATCGAGTTTTATGCCAGCGCCGCAGCTGATGGGACGGGGTATGGGGAAGCCGAACGGTTTTTAGGGTATGCCACGGTGACCACCGATGGCAGCGGCAATGCCACGATCAATGAAACGCAAGCATGGGCCGTAACCTCCGGCGAATATGTCACGGCCACCGCGACAAAGATTGATAACGTGGGACAGGTGGGTATCGACGACGCGCTGGCCTACGGCAACACCTCCGAATTTTCACAGAATGTGGTGGCCAATACGGGTCCGGTCAACACGGTGCCGGGGGCCCAGACGGTCAATGAAGATACGTCATTGGCCATTAGCGGGATCTCAGTGGCTGATTCCAATACCAATCTGACCTCTGTTCAATTGTCTGTCACGAATGGGACCTTGAACGTGACTCTCAGTGGCGCAGCGACGATCAGTGCGGGGGCGAATGACAGCAGCACGCTAACTCTTTCCGGAAACCAAGCCGA
>JAOUQB010000164.1 GCA_029879555.1 Nitrospirota bacterium
CATTTTTTTGTGTGGTTAGGGCAGATTCAAGGAGCCAGACGTCTTGAAACGCTTGGCATTCAACTTATTGGACGCATGGATCTCCAGATCGCCAATGATCGACTGTTTCCCCTTGAACAATATGCGATTGGAGGACGTTTTACGGTGAGAGGTTACCGAGAAAATACCTTAGTGCGGGACAATGCCTTTTTATTCTCAACCGAATCACGAATACCCATCTGGCCATCGAAGTTAGGCGAAGAAACGGTTCAGTTTGCCCCGTTTATCGATGTCGGTCGTTCATGGAATGCAAAAGGCACGACTCCCGACCCACACACCATTGCCAGTATTGGTGCTGGACTCCGATTCGCGTTTCGGCAACAAGCCATCCCCATCTTTCAAAATGCCTATGCAAATATCTATTGGGGCCAACAACTCAACCACGTGCCGGACCGCAAGCAAAATCTTCAAGATCATGGAGTCCATATTCAAGTATTGCTAGAAGTTCTTTAGGCCGCTTGTGGACCTGCTAATAGTGAACACTTCTTTCCCGGCGTTAGAACCCTTTAGGGCGGCCTCTGAGTAAATGCAGTGATTTTGCTCCGGCCACATGAATTTCTCGAAGAAAGGTTGGATGCTCGTTAAAGAGCGTTCTTTGGTTTCTTGAAGAACCTGGCACTTTTAAGCGGAGAAGACATCCTGAATTCGATTGACGAATTGCAAGAAATCTGAACGCGGCTTGTAGACGACTAGAATCCTGGCAATCCCCAAGATTATCTTGGCAACTCCTATATTCCTTCCCATAGTTGGATAATTCAATCCAAGGGGGATATTCGGCTAAGTTTTTCAAATAGGTGCTTGCTCTTTTCCCCAAGCTATGACCTAAAATAAAGCTATAGGCCAGGGTTTCCCGATCATCACAAAAACACTCCATTCCAATTGGCACTTCTTCTTGCCAGGTCTGGAGGAGAAGGCTTTGGTCGAAGATTTCAATAATTTCATCTTGAAAATTTCTGTGGTGGCGATCAACATAAATTTCAATATTTAAGAATTCAGTTTTAGATTGAGGAAAGGATATCCTCATGAGAGGATAGGGCAATTTTGATTCATAAAAAACCTTTTCCTCTTGTACTTGTTCCACGGAAAACGGCCTAGATTGACACTGAGTTTTTCGTGTAACACGACAAAGAGCCGCACTGAATGAAAGAGGCGAAGTGCGTTTATTCGGAAAGCTCACATTCCCCATCTGATTTTCAATTAAAGCCGTACCCGCCTTTTGGGGATACCAATCACCAGAGAAGCTATCAGCCAAAAACACCCATGTAATGATTAGGACACATTGAACCGAGACCATGAAGAATCTGGTTTTGAGCATTGCTTGGCCAAATCATCCCTTTCCTCCCTTCTCCTCGGCTTTGACTAAACGCAACTTGATTACCAGGTACCCTCTTCGTTTCATTTTAAAAATTCTTCGGCAATATAGAATGAACAGGAATGTTCTCCGTACACACCCAGAAAGGCATAAGGAAAAGGAGCGATTTCTCTCTTTTGCAGCAAAAAAACGCTTTGGCGCTAGAGGCCTAGGAAAGACGATCTGATTCCCTTACCTCAACGCATATTATGAAAATTTCTATCTTTTAACAGAAAGGACGCGCATCCGTTTTAGAGCTGGGATTCACAGCCGGACACTATGATTTTTTTGAGTGGATGAGTTGTTTTTTTTGGAAGGAGAAAGACCAACGCGTAAACTGGCAGGGGCATCTATCCCTTTTTCACAGGATAGTCAGGCATTACCTAGAAAGGCAATCGCTGAAAAATTCGGCTCGTCTCTTAGAATTGCATAAAAACACCTTATCTTTTTACAACCAATTATTAATTAATAAAAATGGCGCCCAAAAATTTGGATGGCGAAAGTCCGGATTTTCTAATATTTTTATTTGGGCAATTTGAAGAGCCTGTGCTTTTGAAAGAGTGGGATCATGAAGCTGTTGGTAAAATTCCCCAATCAGGTCAGAAGCCACCGCATCGTCGATAAACCACAACGTGGCTAAAGCACTTCGAGCCCCGGCTTTTACGGCTACCCCCGCCAGCCCGAGGGCCGCACGATCATCGCCCGCTGCTGTTTCGCACGCACTAAGCGTTAACAGTTCTAAGGGAGCTTTTCGAAATCGAAATAATCCCACTAATTCAGCTAAACGGTTCATGGTAATTTTTTCATCAAAGGCCAACACAAATGTGTTTTCTACTTTGCTTTCCACAAGACCATGTGACGCGATATGGACGATATTATAATCTTCGCTCTTTAATTGTTGGCGCATACTGTTTACCACAAAATCCTCATTGAGCAATTGTTGCCCTTTATACATGGCTTGAAGATTTTTCAATTCTTTTTCAACATAAGGCAAAGCTGGAAACCCTTGAACTGATTCTGTAAGTCCTAAAGAAAGAATATTAATGTTTTCCCTATTTAGGGGTTTAGGATCGGTCATTGTGACACCCGGCGTTGTGGCCATGGCATATTTTTCTATTAAATACTGTTCTCCGTCGTAGAGGGCCGCAATGGGAATGGAACGTAATGCCCCATCTGGAACAAAGACCACGGTTTCAATCCCTTCCGTTTCTAAGTCTTGTTCCAAGGGCTTAATCAGCCAGGTATAGAGTTGAGTTGAACTTTCCTTAAATCCTTGGTTCGAAAAATTCTGCAATTTCAACCGAAATTGCCTCGCCACTTTTGTGACATTTTGTTCTCGCACTTTCACGGTATATTGTTTTAACCCTGAAGGGAAATTCACAATGAGTTCTATGCGATCTGCCAGAAGAATGGGATAAAGAATAACCGTATGAGGAGAGGCCGATTGTAATGTTTGAGTCAACGTTTGAGAAGGTTGAACACAATCTTCCTGAAAGTAATCCTGCAATTCAGCCGCTTTAAACGCTTCAACCGTATTCCGGGCTTCAACTAAATACTGAGGGGCAAATTCTTCCTCCGAACTATTCTTGGCCCGAGCCAATAATAAATCTGCTAATTCAAAGTACATCTTTCCGACGCCATCCCTAAAGTTTTTCTCACGTACTTGATATGCAATGGACACTTCATTGCGTATCGGTTGGAGTGCAGCAATCGCTCTTCGATAGGCTTGCATGGAAGCATCCCAAGCACCTTTCGCTCTGAAAATCCTGGCTGTTTGCCAGTGCCACTGAAAAAGGGATTCAAGAGCCCTCGCTTTTTGACTCATCACCACTGCTTGGCGGGTGACTTCTAAGGCCTCATCATATTGGCCGGATTCCTCATACAAATGTCCTAAATGCCCCAACGCATATGATTCGCCTCGGCGATCTTCGATGCGATGAGCCACATCTCTGGCCTTTTGTAATGTTTCAAAGGCTCGTAACATGAGGCTTTTCCCTCGCGTTTGTTCAGTCCGTGAGAAGGACGGCAGCGCAAAGTCAGGATCGGGAACGACAATGATCTCATCTAACACTTGCGGTCCACTCCCAGACTCAACTCGGACTCCACGCTGCCCATCACGACTATCTAATCGACCAACCCCATCGCCTTTTCTAAAAGCCCCTTGGCCTGAGGAAATCTCACTATAGAGAACTCCAACAGCAAGTAATGCATTCATCTTTCCATGTCCGTCCCTCAGAGAGGGTATTTTTTCTAAAGCCAAATCCAGACGCTCTTCACTATTTTCCAGTAAGCGTTCCTGATTAGCGGCCTTGGCTGAATTGATTAATGCAATTAGCTCTAATTCTTCATTGTGTGTTTTTCCAGCCAACGCTGAGGATTCGGTATAGGCCCCCAACGCCTCATTATTTCTATCCATTGAGGTCAATACATTCCCCATAGAGTTCAACAAGCCTGCTAAGGACGAAGAATCTCCACTTTCTCGAGCCAGCCCGAGTCCCTCCCTTAATATTTTCAAGGCTTCTTCGCTATCTCCTAGTTCAAAGGCCATCGCCCCAAGTTTATCTATAGATTGGATGACAATCGTAACGTCATTGGCTTCTTTCGCTTCTTGTAATACTTGATTGAAATGTTTGGAGGCCTCTTGATATTGACCAAGCCGTCGATAGGCCTCACCCTGCATTATATTCAGTGCAAATTTTTGACTAGAATCTTGAAATTGGCTCGTTGGTTCCTCGGCTTTTTCCCACTGGGTAAGAGCCTCTTCAAACTTTCCCTCTAAAAAATATTTTTTCCCGTCCTCAAGGAAATTTTCCCCATTGTGGAGATCCTCTGAGATCTCTGCCATACCCCATGCAATTGGGTTTAAAAATAGGCCTATGACAATAAGAAAACAAATCTTTCTAGTCATAACTCACCCTCCACGACATGACCTTGTTGGAGTTTCATTTAAGACAAATAATTCAGACGCCATACTAGGTAGATTACCTACTTATCTGTGGCATTCTAGGAATAATATCGAAATAATGCAAATAATGGGAACATGCTAGATGTGATGTTTTTTCTTGGCGACCTGGTTTCCTCCTATTACAATCGCAAGTTCAAGGAGTTGCTCAAAGTCATCGCGGGCATTCCATTTGTAGACGGGATCGAAGAAGAAATCATCGACCCGGTCGCCTAGTGATCAATACTTCAGACACTAGATTTGACAATAGCTCCGAAAACCCGGCAATGCGGTGAGAAGATGGGTCCTCGATGGAGGATGTCGGGTTGACAGAAGTGGAAAGGCTGATGGTCGTTTATGACAGTCGAGAATGGCGGAATGGGAAAATCGATGATGTCATGGGATAAGAGTCAAGGCAACATTCACCTTTTCTTTTCATGTAGACCACCACTATGAAAACGTTGTATTTGAGTCGACATGCTAAATCTTCTTGGAACAGTGCCACTATGTCCGATCATGCCCGGCCGCTCAACGAACGCGGAGAGCAGGACGCCCCTCGCATGGGAAAACGGCTACGCAAACGAATGCCACAACCCCAGATCATTATCTCCAGCTCGGCAGTTCGGGCTGAAACCACGGCCACCATTTTGGCGGAGGCGATCGACTATCCTCTTTCAGAGATAAGAATTGACGAACGCCTGTATGGAGCCGAACCGAAGAATGTCATTTCGATTATTCGCGAACTGGATGAGGCCATTGATTGCGCCATGCTGGTTGGACACAATCCCACTTTTACCCATTTGATTAATGCACTGAGCGGGAGTCAGATCGAGAATGTCCCAACCTGCGGCATGGCCGTCTTGAGGTTTCCAACCGACACATGGTCGAAGATTGGCCAGGTTCAAGGTGAGTTGTTGGATTTTGATTATCCCAAGAAAACAACTGATTGATTAAAGATCGTTCTCTCTTCTCAACCCCGTTCATTCCTGAACTATCTTCACTATTCTCACATCGTAGTTGAAACACCAGCTTTTACCCTCACCCTCCCCTCGCCCTAAAAAAGCGAGGGAAATTTCGAATTTTTACTGAAAGGGCAAAGCCTGGATTCCTGCCTTCGAGAGAATAAGGGAGGAAGTAAAGTTTGAACTTACTGTTTCGATTTTTGGTAATAGGCGGCTAAGCCTTCTTTGGCAATGGCCTCATGGGCCTTCATCGCCTCATCAACCACGGAACTCATTTGTTTTGCAAATTGGGTGGTGCCCATCGCTTTCACATTCTCGCCTAAAGACCTGAGGGTCGTTTTGGCTTCAGGATGCCCGGACAACGCCAATCCAATCACAGCTAAGGTGCTTAATTGTTGCGAACGCTCATCGGTACTGGCTTGCAGCCCTTCGGCGGTCGTGAGTTGAGACCCTCGCCATCCCTCTGGCGTCGAATGGTTTTTGAGATAGGCCAGGGCCTTTTCGTTTTGGCTCTTATTGATCAAATACCCCAGCGACATGAGGACACTGGATTTGGCGGCAAAGTCTTCCGGCTTCAGCTGATCCCCGGCGCTCTCTATCACGTCGAGCATGGGTTCTACCGCTCGCTCATCGCCGATAATGCCCAACGTCACAATGATATTGGACTGGTACAGTTGTGCTTTGGAATCTTTCAACATGGCTAACAGTTTGGGGACATCGTCTTGACCATATTGAGAGGCCTGCTCGTAGGGTATCCCC
>JAOUQB010000165.1 GCA_029879555.1 Nitrospirota bacterium
GTATCCCGAACTGACTGCGACAGTATTTGACCTTCCATCAACGTTGAAGGTCACGAAACAATGCGTAGATGAGGCGGGACTAACTTCACGCATTCAACTGCAGGCTGGAAATTTTCATGAAGATGCGTTCGAGGGTTCCTATGATGTCGCCCTCATGTCCGATATTTTGCATTACCAAGATGGGAAAACTAATAGGGCCTTGGTCGAGAAAGTGTACGGATGTCTCAGTCCCGGGGGAAGATTGATCATTAAAGACCGGTTTTTAGATCCCGAACGAACCAGTCCGGCTTGGACCACAGCGTTTGCGGTTCATATATTGGTGAATACTGAAAAAGGGGAATGCTTTACCATTGAAGAAAGTCGACTGTGGATGGAGCAAGCTGGCTTCCAAGGTATTGAAGAATTAGAGCCTTGTGCCATGATTCAGGGCACCAAATGATGAAGGGATGGGCACGGGGATATGTATGAACTAGCGGCATGGCTTCGGGAGCCAGGGTTTCTTGGAACTCATGCGACCATGGGAGCGGATGTCAGTCAATTCATGGCGACATTTTTCACTCTGTTGTTTATTGTGGGATGGGTGCAGGCTCGAAAGAAGAAAGCCGATCATCATCACTGGCTGATGCTGGGCGGAATGATCGCCATGTTGGCGTTCTTTACCAGTTATTATCTGTTTCGAAATCTTGGGGTTTTGGCCTTTGAGGGGAAGGAAGGGTTTGGTGGATCTCAGTCTCTCTATGACAATGTGTTTATCCCTCTGTTGACCGTCCATATCCTATTGGTCGTGATTGGCTTAATCATGGCTATCTATATGATGGTCTTGGGGTTTCGGTCTCAAGCATTTACGGAAGGGCGGCGTGTTCTGAAAGATTCGCTTTTGCTGACTTCTGGGCGACGCATTGCGACGATTTTGGGAGGCACGACCGTCTTGGTGATGTTGTTTTTTTTCTCTCGTGTGATGACGTCTGGTTTTTCTTTTGGGAAGCTGAGTGTCTATATCGGATTGGCCCTGATCATTGCGATGGTATTTGGGATTGAAATTGCGATTCAACGAATATGGCCCAATGGGGCGCGTCGTCATCGAGTATTGGGGAAATTCACGATGATGATTTATTGTGTGTTATTTGTGACCGGAACGGCGACCTACACGATGTTATATATTCTGTATCCAGGGAAGATTGGATAAAGCTGCCGTGCAGTGTGGATGCCAACAGCCTTTGCGTATAAAGGACGTTGAAGAATTAGAATCGGATGAGGTGTTTGCACGATTTCATTGTGTGGACTGTGATTGGACTGTCGGTGCCGAAGGGTCGGTGAAAGACTTGGACCCTCTTGTACCTGCAAATACGTGGAGCGATGAGGCGCGTTATCATCTCTCACGACTGCCACCCTATTTAGCCAATTTGGTTCGTGATGAAGTTGAGACCTTTGCTCATGATCAGCACTATCAAATGATGACCTATGCTCGTTTGGTGTCCGCACGCAATAAGGGCATGGTGGAATGGAGTCCTGAGGCTGAGCGTCGCTTGGCTAATGTGCCCTCTGGTATCCGCACGATGGCGAAAACTGAATTGGAACGTACCGCTCTTGATCGTGGGATGCCGGAAGTGACGGTAGTCCTCATGGAAGAAGTCAAAACTCGATATTTCGGTATGGCAACCGGGCGGTCATAATTTATGAGCGTCCATGCGTCTTGTCTCATATCTGCTTGTCTGGTCTCGCGACACATCTAACTCTATGTTACATAGACTATCACTCCGTGTTCTCCCGCAATTAAACCTCCTTGTGACAGACCAACCTGTGCGTAAACGCAAACGGTTGGTGATGCTGGCTCCTGGGCTGGTCGCCTTTGGGATTTATCGACTTCTCAAAGATGTCCTGCCGTTATCTGACCCATTGGTCTTGTTAGGCTTGAGTGGATGCGTGTCGGCACTGGCTGCCATTTGGGCTTATCGACAAGGTCGTGGGATTTCTCTTCACGACTCGTGGCAGCAGGATGGGTGGCGCCTATGGGTCTGGATCGTGGGATGGATCGGGGTGGCCTATGGCATGCAGCTCTCGCTCCTGGTCCTCGCCATTTTGCAAGTGTTTGTGGGATATGACTTTCTTCTCCATCCTGAAGGTCCGGCCATGATGGCGATGATTATCCATTGTACGTCTGTCACCCGAGATGCCTTTGAGATAGGGGTGGTGCAACGTTTGGCTCGTGAAGGAACAGTGGTGCCGACTTTCCCGAATGGCGAAGCCTTACGAGGCTGGCTTCCGCAACAGATTTCCATCGTTATGAAATGGGGAGGGTTAGCCATTTGTGGAGGGATTCTCGGTTCCTGGATGCTTGCTAGCGCAGTTTCGGGTGCTTGGCAGCCCATTCTGCAATCGATAGTCGTTCCTATTATAGTTGCCTCCCTTAGTCTGTTGGCATTTTTTGCTGGAGAGGCCTTATATGAGCAAGGAAAGAACCGGCGGAAAATTCATACCTGGCTGTCTTGTTTGTGGTTTTGGATGTGGCCAAGTTTCACTTTTGCTCTGACCTATTTTCTTGTATTGATCGGGGTGGCATCTTATGTGTTACGAATTGATCAGATTTCACCGATGGGATTTGCCGCGATGGCTGCCGGTACAGGGTTGATGATGACTTTGTATTCCCTCTTTTTAGGATGGCGGAAATCGTATGAGGAACAGCTGATAACGATTCCTGAAAATATTCAACGATGTCCGTTCGTGATGGGGATGCTTCAGCAATCTCAAGCCCCTGAACCAGTCCCGTCTTTGCTTCCACATGGCAATTTAGTGAAATAATTCATGGGAATGTTGAAAAAAGCTGCCAGCGGCGTTCTCGCCATGTTGCGGTGCTCACGTACTATGAGTACGTTCCGCGCGTCAAATTGGCTGCGGCCTTGCTGGTCGGACTTTTTTGATCATTCCCGTCGATTGCTGCCATCGATTTCGTCTAGGGCATGCATGGGCTATTTAAAAGAACTATTCAGCCAGCCCTTCATGTTTATACGCCAGACCTTTATCGTACTTTTTGTTTTACTCATTTTTTCTGCTGGATTATCTTGGGCATCAGACGCAGATCATAAGAATTTTGGAGAGGCGGGGCGGGATATTTTTTACCAAACCCCTGGGGCTATTGACGGGCCAGCTGCTGCGGAAAGTCCTCGAAGTTACTCCAGTCTTCCCTTTGTGAATAACCGTTTAGTCATCTGGTTTGTGACGCAACAGCATACGTATTTTGGTGGGTTTGTTTTAGCTCTGCCATTATTCAGTCTCCTTTTAGAGTTTTTGGGCGTGACTCGAAAGCAAGGGGCTGCCCGTGAGCAGCTTGATGGTTTAGCTCACGACATTCTACGCGTGGGGTTACTCTCTCTCTCGATCACGGCAGTGTTAGGTGCCGTGATGCTTGGTCTCTTCGTGACGCTCTATCCGGGGTTCATGAATTATATGGGATCCACATTTAAGTCCCTGATGCCGGTCTATGCGGCCGTGTTTGTTTCCGAAGCCTTTTTGCTGGCACTGTATTACTACACGTGGGAGCGGTTGCAAGCTCCGGCTGCCAAATGGGTCCATATGTCTATTGGCGTAGCTGTTAATGCCACCGGGGTCATCCTCCTAATGTCGGCTAATGCGTGGGCGTCATTTATGATGGCCCCATCCGGCGTAGATGTGGAAGGGCATTTTTTAGGAAACGTGTGGCATTTATTACATTCGCCTCTCTGGAATCCCCTGAACGCCCATCGATTTTTGGCAGATATTATGTCAGGAGGATCGGTTGTCGTCGCCTATGCCGTGTATCGATTTTTTAAATCCAAGTCCATCGAAGATCGCGCGTATTATGATTGGGTGGGGTATGTGTTTATGGTGGTGATGGTGTGCGCCCTCCTGCCGATGCCGATTGCCGGGTATTGGCTGATGCGTGCCGTGTTTGAATTTCGGCAGCATATGGGCGTGACGATGATGGGCGGGATGTTGTCCTGGTTATTTGTGCTTCAGGCCATCACGGTGGGTGTTCTATTTCTCGGAATTAATTATTATATTTGGCAATCGTTATCCCGACTACAGGGGGGTGATCGCTTCCACCCCTATTTTAAAGCGATCGTGTTTGCTTTGATGGCCTGCTTCCTGGTCTGGTTTACCCCTCATACAATGGCCACGAGCGCCAGTGAGATGAAAGCCATGGGGGCAGCCCAGCACCCGGTTATTGGCCAATTCGGGGTCATGTCCGCAAAAAATGGAGCCATTAATGTGATGATTTGCTTGACGGCTCTGAGCTTTATTCTCTATCGGCGAGCCAATAGGATAGTCACGGTAGCATGGGCTTCTTGGGGGAATGTGCTGCTGACGCTATTGTTTGTGTTGGGTATTGGCAATATTGTGTGGTTGGCGATATATGGGTTTTATATTCCGGCTAATGTACGAGTCGGCTTGTCGACGCCTCAAGGTGTGACGACGGCGACTGTGGTCCTGGGGGGACTCCTTCTTAATCGCCTGTTGCTTCGTGGCTCGAAAGTTATTGGTCCTGTTCAATGGGGGCATATCACTTCACGGGGAATGGTGGCCTTGCTTATTGTGGCTGCTGCATTTTCTTGGGTCATGGGGTTGATGGGATATATTCGATCCGCCGGGCGCTTAGAATGGCATGTGAATGAATTAATGCAGGATCAGTCTCCATGGGCCTTCACGCCCTCATTAGGGTTTGCTGCGAAAATGGTTACGGTGAATATGATTACATTTTGGTCAGCGGTGTTTTTCGTCTTTTGGCTCAGTCGTTGGGATCATCGCGTGAGCGAGCAACGAATGGCTCAGTCAGTTCGATCAACACCTGTGGTTCAAGTTCTTTCACAAGAGGAATCAGTATGACTGTAGATTGGTCTGGATCGCGATATCGCCTTGGGAGGATTATTTGTTCCTGGGGCCTTTCTCTATTGGGTGTGGTGGTGGTGGGTATGGCTGACTTTGGAGTGGCTTGGGCAGCCGATTCTGCGAGTCCAGCCTCTTCAACCAATTCCATTCTTATTGAAGATTTTCAGAATCCAGATGAACGAGGCTTCCCTCAGGGATGGGGCGCGCAACGGAGTGTGGTGACGGCACATGAAACCTACATGATTCAGAAAGAAGAGGATGTGTCATTTTTAAGGGCCACGAAGGCCAGTCAACGGGTTTTTACCAAGCAGATGACATGGGATCCGAAAACTCATCCTATCCTGGTGTGGCGCTGGCGGATTCAGGCTGTTCCGGAGGGGGAGGAATTTATTGCAGCGATCTACCCGTCCTTAGATACAGATTTAATGTTTATTCCAGTCAATACCAAGTATGTGTGGAGCGGCACCTTGCCAGCCGGTTCGATCAAAGAAGGTGGAATGTTTAGTTCAACGGAAATTGTCATTCGGAGTGGGACTGAGCCTCTTGGGCAATGGGTGGAAGAGCGAGTCAATGTTTACCAAGATTTTTTAAAGATCCACAACCACGAACCCGCCCCTCTGGCATGGGGAATTTCTGTATTGGGTGGGTCAGCCGTAGAAATTGATTTTGGTTCGATCCGCGTGGAAGCAGAATAACCTCGCCATGTCTGTCTCAAAAATATTTGATGTGGTGTTTGGAGGGTTGGTCTTAGGGACGGTTGGAGTTTTGACCGGATTGTTAATGGGAATCGGATTTCTTCCCGCTGCCCTATTGATCGGCATGTGTTTGGGTGCGGGCGTCGGATATTTTGGCGGACGACGATTTTTCGCCAGTATCTTTGTGGGCACGATAGCTGGGGGCCTGGTCGCATGGAGATTAGGGGGAGTTGATGCAATGACGGTCGGTGCTTCTTCAGGGGCCGCCATGGGCGGGTTTTTGGGCGTGTGGATATCCATGTTGCTTGATCTCCTCCAGCAACGGAAAGAATCTGTGTCGGCTCCACCAGTTGAGCAACCGAGTCCTTCCTCAAAATGATGGGCTGACATGTTGTGCCAGTCATGGGGATTGAATAAGGAAATAAGGTAGGTCAATGGAAAGTCGCGGCTTCCTCATTGGGTCGATCATTTTTGTT
>JAOUQB010000166.1 GCA_029879555.1 Nitrospirota bacterium
AATTGCTCGTCATCTCATGAGTGATTGTTATCGTTTTTACGATCCCCGGCGCTGGTGGGTAGATCTAACCGGTGTCTGGCAAGACACTCGACTCATTGTCGTCATTGCCCAAATTGCTGCCATTTACGCAGCGATTCTGATTCCATTTAAAGCCGGGATTCCGATCATTCCTGGATTTGTGGAATTGCGACCGGCCAATGCGATTCCCATTGTCGCCTCCTTGTTGTTTGGCCCTGCGGCCGCCTGGGGTGCTGGCATCGGCAATATTATCGGAGATTGTTTCGGGACGTTGGGCCCGGCCAGTGTGTTTGGTTTTGTTGGCAATTTTCTCTTTGGTTATTTCCCCTATTTGATGTGGGGAAATTTGGGCTGGCTGTCATCGGGGAAGCCCCCCATGGTGAAGTCTTGGCGACAAGGCGTGGAATATGGACTGGTCTGCGTGGTGGCTTCCGGAGTCTGTGCGGGTACGATTGGGTGGGGCGTGGAACTATTAGGGTTGCTTCCATTTATCGTGCTCGCGCCTGCGATTTTTTTCAATAACATCGTGATGGGGTTGTTTCTGGGGCCACCTCTCCTAGGATTTCTCTATCCTCGTGTTCAACGGTGGCACCTTGGATATGAAGACATCCGCCCTTCTCTTGTCCCTCTAGAGAGCGGGGGCAATTTTCACCCGACTCCTACTTCAGAACATGATTTATTGAAACATGGTGCGGAGGCACAGACCAATGTGCCTCTCCTGGCCTTCCGAGCATTTTCCTTTTCTTATGCGACGCATGCAGCACCAGCACTTCGGGATATCACGTTTTCTATTGCCCCTGGTGAATTCGTCATGTTGTTAGGCCGTAGCGGATCTGGCAAATCGACCCTCTGTTATGCCTGTAACGGCCTCATTCCACATATGATTCGTGGCGCATGTTCTGGTGCGATACACGTCTGCGGTGAAGATACGCGGACCTCGCCTGTTTGGAAACGTGCGCAGCAGGTGGGATTGGTCTTCCAAGATTTTGAGACTCAACTGATTGGCACAACGGTCGGCGCGGAATTGCGCCATCCTTTGGAATATCGTGAGACCTCTCTCCCGTTCCATGAGATGAACCGACGGATGGCTCAGGCTCTGAGTTCCGTGGGTTTAGATGTCGATCTTGATCGTGATCCGATGCAGATGTCTGGAGGCCAACGTCAACGGCTTGTGATGGCTTCAGTGTTGGTGCAAGAGCCGAGACTGCTGATATTGGATGAGCCCAGCTCCGATCTGGATCCTGTCAGCCGCACGCAATTGCGACAAACATTGAGGCAATTACGGGATGATGGATTGAGCCTGCTGATGACAGAACAAGATCATGACGATCTTCAGTTGGCTGATCGTGTCCTTGTGCTCGATGCGGGCACTATTCTCTGGGAGGGTCAGCCGACGATGTTGCTGCGTGATCCGGACCTGATGCGTCAGCGAGGCATTAGACCTCTCGCCTTGACGGAATGTTTTGAGCACCTTGGGTGCGATTCGCTCCCGCTTACACTCGATGAAGCCTGGACGTGGTCCGAAAAATTACATCTAATCATCGATCCACCAGCCGAAGTGCTTGATGATTCGGTGCGTCTCGGTCATCCCGCACTTTTGCCAGTTGCTGAGGCAGATCCGATTATTCAGATCAACGGTATGAGCTTCCAGTATGAGGAACAACCCGTTCTTCAGGATGTTAATTGTGCCATTTTCCCTGGAGAGTTTTTGGCCTTGTTAGGCGCCAATGGGTCAGGGAAAAGCACCTTGGCGCGGTTGTTGAACGGACTTCTTACCCCAACGCACGGGAGGATTTTGGTTGAGAGTTTGGATACCAGCATGACTTCCATGAACGAATTGGCGAAACGGGTCGGCTTGGTTTTTCAAAACCCCGATCATCAAATTTTTGCGGATTCGGTGTGGGAGGAAGTGGCCTTTGGCGCCAAGAATCTGGGGTATTCCCAAGAAGAGATTGCCGTTCGGGTTCGAGAATCGCTACTGGCTGTCGGACTCCCGGTTGAACAGAGCGGTAGCTTAGATCCATTTTCTTTGCGAAAAGGGGAGCGACAACGGGTGGCGGTTGCCTCAATCCTTGCCACGCGACCAGCCATCTTGATTTTTGATGAACCGACCACAGGCCTGGATGCGCCAGAAACTGATCGAATGATGGCCATGATCCGCGAGTTGCACCGACAAGGCCATACGATCGTGATGATCACGCATTCTATGAGATTGGTGGCCGAGCATGCTCAGCGATGCCTCTTGATGGAAGGGGGAAGGATCGTCGCCGATGGGTCGCCACGAGAGATTTTCCATGATTCGGCTCTTGTTCTCAGGGCATCGTTGGAAATTCCTTCCATTTCCCGATTTAGTCAACGATGGGGGCATACCTTATTAACAGTCAATGAAGTGAAGGCTTCGCTGAAGGCCGAGGTCTGATGACGGTTACTCTCTACCTCAATCACAAAACGTGGGTGCACCGGTTAGATGGGCGCACGAAGATCCTGGCGGTATTTGGCTTTTTTATGCTGGCTTTGTGTTTTTCGCATCCAGCCTATTTACTGGGTGTCTTAGCCATGGTGTTTGGTGGATTAGCTGCAGCTCAGGCCGGAGTGAACGTGAAGAAAATAGGCATGCTCGCGGCGCTGCTGGTGTGCTACAGCGTGATATTGTGGCCATTTTTTGTCGAGGGGAAAACTCCCATTCCAGTATTCCACGTTCTTGGCGTGACGTGGGAGGGATGCCTGTTTGGCCTTGGGATGGGAGTTCGGTTGCTCATCATGGTGTGGGGAGGTGTGTTGTTGCTTTCAACGACGACCATTGAAGAGTTAACTCAAGCTTCTGAACAACTTGGCATACCTTCGCGAGTGGCCTTCGCCTTTGCTTTAGCCTTTCGATGGGTGGGGATTCTGCTGGGGGCCGGAGTCGGGGTGATTCAAGCACAACGTTCACGTGGGCTCGATATCTCTTCTGGTTCGATTCTTGAACGCGTTCGCAAATATGTGCCATTGGTCGTGCCGCTTATTGGGCATGCACTTCGTCAAACGAATCTCTTAGCGATGGCCTTAGAGTCCAAAGGGTTCCATCCCACTGCGCATCGCTCTTTTCAAACAATTAGAAGGATGAAGTGGATCGACCGTATTGTGTTAGTTTTATTAACAACGTTGGTGGGAATGGCTGCGTGGATGTGGTGGCAAGGCATGGGGGCCTTAGAGGTGGGTTTCTGAAGGGTGGAAGTAGAAAGAGGAAAAAAATACGGCTCATTCAAGATTCTTGAATGAGCCGTAGAATGAAAAAGTAAACAAGTTAAGAGTTATGCCTGTTTCTTGCGAAGCCGCCAAGCCCCTAGGCCCAACAATCCTGATCCGAACAAAATGATCGTTCCTGGTTCTGGATTTTGAACCAATTTTGTTTCGCTATTGGTGTTGCTGAAGGAGAACATTAAATCGTTATAATCTTTGTCGCCGCCACCGTACAGATCTTCAAAGCTAACGAGCGTTCCCCCATCTTCTAAATTACTAACCATGGCATGTGCTATGCCGTCCGCATTCAATGAACCTGATCCTGTGGAAAAGCTGTGGCCAGTTTCCTGGACTAATATGGAAAATGTTAGGACTTGACCAGCTTCAAATCCGTTAAGGGTGACAGAGGTTCCTGATGCCTCATTGGAGGAAAATAAGGCTTGGCCACCAAAATAGAGTGTGCTGGTATAACCCGCATTGCTGCCTTGAAAGGTTACCGTTACATCACCTGTATCTTTAACAATGACAGATCCTCCGAGGATTCCATTTGCCTGGGCGATGTTGGGGAGGATCAACAGTGCTAACGCCAATGAAAACGGCAAAAGTGTAGATTTTATGAGCAATTGTTTCATGTGTTTCTCCTTAAGTCGGATTGCTGATGGGAAATATTCTTAAACAAATTTTTCTACCTATCGGTTGAATCATAAACTCGAAGATCGCCTTACTTCAAGGGGGACTTTAATCTTCTCCCCATTGTTCATTTATGAAGACCCTAGCTGTAACAGTAATTAAAAGCAATTTTTACACCATAATGAGTCTCTGGTGATTAACCGGCTAAATCAGCAGAAATTGATATATTTTTTGCTGTATTTGAATAAGTTTCACCTAGAAATTTCTTCTTTTTGGGCAAGCAAATCGTGCGGTAGCTATCTACGTATAATCTATAGTTGTAAAAAAATGTGACATTGCGTTTCAATAATTGACGATAAGCGAGAGAAATGGCACAAAAGTCCCATTAATACCATATAAGTCCCAGTCAGAATTCTTTTTAACAATTACAGGAGTAATAAGGAGAAAACCGAAGATGTGGGTTTCCTGCTTCCTCGTGCTGACGAACGAAGCGGTGGGAAAGCGAAAGAGGTTATCCTAAAATTGAGGATTGGAGGCAGGAGGACTGTTCTTCGGCGAGTGCGACAAATTTAGAAATATTCTTGATGCAGCGCCCACAACAGTTTTTCTTGTCATCCAATTCTAAGGCAGATGCCAGTTTTTTGGGGCAGGTCACTCCTGCTTTCCCCAATTCCTGAACATCAGATTCACGAATGCCTTTACAGATGCAAATGTACATGGTTACGTGTTGTGTATTTGCTAGAAACGATAATGATAATAGTTCTCAACTTTAAATAAGTGTACTATGAACACATCGCCCTGTCAAGAAAACGCGATATGTTTGCAACTCATTGAAAACAAATAAATTAACTATGTTTTTTCGCCGTTGTGATCCGTTCATTTTCTTCTTTTCTTGTTCTTTATTTGGTGAGAATTCCAGAGCTTTGATGGTGATTGTTGGGAGAAAGTTTTAAGTGCACATTCCAAATTGGATCATAACCCGCTCTGGAAAAATGGAGCTGCGGATCTATTGTCAGCCTCGGGCGTCGAAAACAGAAATTGTTGGATTTCATGGCGATGCGCTGAAAGTTCGTCTCATGGCACCCCCGGTTGAAGGTGAGGCTAACCATGAGCTATGCCAATTTTTGGCGCGGTGTTTTGATGTGTCACGACAGAACGTCCAGCTTCTCTCGGGGAAAAGTACAAGACAGAAACGAGTCTTGATTGAAGGCAAAACGGCGCAAGCCATACATGATCGCCTATCGCAAATCCTGGGATGAAACGTGAGAGAGGTCTCTTGGGGGTAATTTTGGTAGGTCAGGGAGCCAATGGGCCTGACGAATCCATATTGTGGGCGTTGGTTTACAAGCCCCTAGGGCACTTTTATAATGCCCAGCCGCATAAAGGTTTTGTTGCTAAGTATGTTTACTAGCAAGCGTTTAATAGATAAAATTACCTAGACGAGTCAAATAAACTGCAAGTCATTAGCGATGATGCAACAAACCCACATACAGAGGCTCGAAAAGCTGTTCGTCGATCAGATAGATCTGGGGACGGCTCAGAATCTTGTCAGCCAAATAGCGGACCTTCAATGTCCGGCCACCATTTTGGAATTATTAGAAGAATTGGGAGAGATTTCCTCAAAAATTCAAGGCGAAGCCATTTCAGCTTTAGGTGAGATAGGCCGCCGGAGTTGTCTGAGTAGTGTCGTCCCATGGCTTGATTTGGGTATTACCCTCGCGCAGGCAACCGGGGCATTGGGTCTTCGTTATTTTAAGGAAAGTCCTATGATTCTTGGATTTTTAGGAGAGGCTCCACAAAGAGACGAGCTTCTGGCACAGGTCCTGGAATTAGCCGACGGGCCGATGGAGTCCGCGCCACAATGTGCGTATGAGTGGTTTAAGGTGCTGCCTCAGTTGTCTCAAGATCATTCACGGGCAGATATGCAGCAGTGGGCTTCGTTAGGGATGGAGTTAGCGGGATGGAACTATGTGTTAGGCAATGAATTTTTCCGTGAGAGCCCAGCGATTGCCAGGGCGATCCCACTAGGAGGGGCGAAAGATTGGATTGGATTTGGCATGAAATTGATGGTGCAAAATAGTTTCGGGAAGCCTGACTATGTAGGCACCTTAGAGTTTTTTCGGACGAGTCCCAGT
>JAOUQB010000167.1 GCA_029879555.1 Nitrospirota bacterium
CTCATTTTCTGTCCTTCGGCATCTCGGACCAAGGCATGGATGTAGACATCGCGGAAAGGGATTTGTCCTGTCAGTTTGATCCCCATCATGATCATTCGGGCCACCCAAAAAAAGAGGATGTCCAGGCCGGTGACGAGCGTCGCGTTGGGATAGAACGTTTTAAAGTCTTCCGTTTGTTCGGGCCATCCAAGCGTGGAAAACGGCCAGAGTGCCGAAGAAAACCATGTGTCTAAGACATCTGGGTCTTGGAAAAGATCCGACCCTCCACATTGCGGACAGACCGTGGGATCCGTTTGGGACACGATCGGTGTGGCGTCGGATGTGATGAAGCAACTCATGGTTATTGGGGCAGAAAGTACACTGTCCTTCGTTGTTGCCCTGACTGCATGACCCGTTTCAAGTAGATGGTCTTTGTTGCAAGTGCGACAGTACCAGGCGGGGATTTGATGCCCCCACCAGATTTGGCGGGAAATGCACCAATCTTTTATGTTACGCATCCAGCCCAGATAATTATTCTTCCACCCTTCTGGAATAATACGAATGTTTCCAGTTTCGACGGCGTCGATAGCGGGAATAGCCAAAGGACCTGTCTTCACGAACCACTGTGGTGATAGATATGGCTCAACGACGGTTTTGCATCGATAGCATTTCCCCAAGGCCATGGGATGGTCTTCTTCTTTGAGCAGAAGGGCCTGTTCTTTTAATGCCTCAATCACGATAGGCCTGGCGTCATGAACGGGTTTGAGACTAAGGGAAGTCAGGAGGTTTTTATCCACCATGGCCTGTTTAAGACCCAGAGGATCCATTCGAGCCTTGAAATCCAAAATGGTGAGGGGCTTCAAGCCATGTCGTTCACCAGCTTCGTAGTCGTTAAAGTCATGGGCTGGCGTAATTTTAACGGCACCGGTGCCGAATTCTCGATCGACCAAGATAGGGTCGGCGATGATGGGGATCGTGCGCGTGGTTAAGGGTAGCCTGATCTGTTTGCCAATGAAGTGTTGGTAGCGAGGATCGTCAGGGTGAACCGCAACGGCCATATCGCCAAATAAAGTTTCTGGGCGGGTAGTGGCGACGATGAGAATCGCTTCCGGATCATCAGCTAGGGTATACCGGATGTGATAGAGAGTGCCTTTGATGTCTTCGTGTTCGACTTCGATGTCCGACAGGGCCGTGAGGCATCGGGGGCACCAATTGATGAGTCGTTCTCCGCGGTAAATTAACCCTTCGTCAAAGAGTTGAACGAACACTTTTCTGACGGCTGAAGATAGCCCGTCGTCCATCGTAAACCGTATTCGGTCCCAGTCACAGGAGGCACCTAATTGCTTGAGTTGCCCAATAATGGTGTCCCCTGATTGATGCCGCCATTTCCAAACGCGCTCAATAAATGCCTGACGGCCAAGATCGTCACGCGACAGGCCTTCTTCTTTCAGTTGGCGCTCCACGACATTTTGGGTGGCAATGCCAGCATGGTCGGTTCCAGGTACCCAGAGGGTTTGGAGGCCTTGCATGCGCTTCCACCGAATAAGGATGTCTTGCAGGGTATTATTGAGGGCGTGGCCAATATGGAGAGAGCCGGTCACATTCGGGGGTGGAATGACCATGCAATAGGCCTGAGCCGTTCCCCTTTGACGAGGCTGAAACAGTTTATGGTCAGCCCAGAAGGCTGCCCATTTTTGCTCGACTGCCGATGAGTTGTAGGTTTTATCTAATGAAGGAGAGGACATATTGCTGTTTTCAATTTTAAGGCCGGTGGATGTTAGCATGGGATCTAGACACCGGCAATATCGGCTCTTGTTCCCTTGAGGAACCCTATGGTATAGAATGGCGTAATTCCAATGGTTAACTAAAAAGGAGAATTTCTATGCCTCGTGGTCGCGAAAAAGATCGGGAAATGAGAAGAAAACATCGAAAAAATCAACGCCGCGTGAAAAGTCTGGAAATAACTCGACGCGAAAAAGGCAAAAAGAAGTAAGCCACCCCTTCTCTCATCGAGAGGGAATTTACGTTCTCTTGCTGGCTAAGTCCCGCCCGATTTGATATTTCTCTCCGGTCTCACGCTTTTCAGTTGAGCATTCATCTCCAGCTTATTGTGCCATGGGAAAGGTTTGCTGATTTCAACTGGCCTGTATGTCTTCATCTCCCATTAAAGCTATCTTTTTTGACGCGGTTGGAACCTTATTTGATGTGAAGGGTTCTGTGGGGGAGGTCTATCTGACTTACGCCAAAAAGTATGGGGTTCCTGCTACTGAAGAAATGGTTGCAACCCTGAATAAACGATTTAAAGAGACCATGAAGGATATGCCTGCCCCAATTTTTTCCGTGGAACGTCCAGAAAAATTAAAACAATGCGAACGATTGTGGTGGTTTGATGTCGTGCATGCCGTGTTTTATCGAGTGGGCATGTTTGAGGGCTTTGACGATTTTTTTGATGAAGTCTATGAAGCCTTTGGCCAAGCCACGCACTGGGAACTTTATCCTGAAACCGCTGAAGTCCTGGCCCAACTAAAGGAAGAAGGCTTTGAACTTGGGATTATTACCAACTTTGACAGCCGATTTTTTCAAGTCTCTCGTAGCTTGGGTATTCATCAATTTTTTGATTCAGTCACCATTTCTAGTTTGGCTGGAGCGGCCAAACCCGCTACCAAAATCTTTTCATATGCCTTGGAGCAGCATATGATGAATCCGGATGAAGTGCTGCATGTTGGCGATCATCCAATCGAAGATTTTGAAGGGGCCAAGCAGGCTGGTCTTCATGCGGTCCTCATCGATCGTTCTGGATCGGTTAAGGGTGACCATCATTCCATTTCCAGTTTAACTTCGGTCCCCACGCTTCCTCTTCTCCAGTCAGTAAATCAATAATTCTTTCTCTCACTGATAGGCAGCAGAATGCTCGGAAGATGTCTTGTGTGACAAATGGCACTTTCCAGGTGAATGGTTAAGATTTTCTTCTCAAGGCTTGACCATTTTGTCTTTTCGCGCTACGGTTTGTTTTTAGGACTAACCCCTCTAGGCTGGTGCGGCCTAATAGGTATGCCGATCTCTTTCCAATATCTCACATTGGTTCCTACCCCTCCCACTTGGTCTCCATAATTGTTATGGATTTTTTTGCTATTAGCGGACTCTTAAATGGTTGTGCTGCTGCTGGCCTGGCCCTCCTTATTTATAACCGGTCTCCCCGTGATTCTCGATATTGGACCTATGCTTTTTTCTGGTCAACTATTGCCATTTGGAGCTTTGGGTACTTCTTTTGGTTGATCTCAGATTCTCCGAATTCAGCATTATTTTTCTCCAGGGCCTTGATGACCGGTGCTATTTTTATTCCAGTTGCTTTTTTCCATCATGTTTCAAGCCTTCTTGGATTGCTTCATCGTTTTCAAAAATTCCTGAAACTTCAATACAGCATAGGACTGGTTTTTTCTGTTTTGGTTTGGACACCGTATTACATTAAAGATGTTGGTCCCGTTTCAGGGTTTTCTTACTGGCCTATTCCTGGGCCTCTGTTTCATGTGTCCTTGGTCTGGTGGGGGCTTCTTATTCTTTATGCACATTGGCAGTTGGTGCAAGCTTATCATCGAGAGAAAGGGGTACATCGCAAACAATATCGCTATCTCCTTATTGCCTCAAGCATAGGATTCCTGGGCGGTGCCACAAATTTTCCGCTATGGTACGGGATTGAGATTCCTCCCTATGGAAATATTTTGGTTACACTTTATGTTGCCATTGTTGGGTATACATTTCTTCGTTACCATTTGATGGAATTTTCGGTGTTTGTTGAAAAAGGACTTTCCTATTTTTCACTGCTCCTTTTAGTTTCTCAACCCGTCTATCCCGTTTTGCTCATTGCTCAAAAGTCAATTTTTGGTTCGATTTCTCTTCGTTTTTCTATGGTTCAGCTTGTCGTGCATGTCTTAACTGTGGCGGGAGCCTATCAGATGAAATTGGGTACGCGAGGAGCTGTGGCAAGAACGATATTAAAAGGGCGTGAATATCGCTTGACCATACTTAACCAATTAACCTCAAAGGCGTCTTCGGTTCATACTGTTCAGGAGGTTGGTCAAGCAATTTTTGAGGCCCTGCAGCATGGAGTTGGTGTTCCTAAGGCAGCAATTTTTGTTTTTAATCAAAAAGAAAATACCTATCGGGCGGCTTCGGTTTCCGGATTTTCTTCACATAATCGTATCGTTCAAGAATGCATCAAGCTGGCAGATGGATTGCCACAGTTGCTTTTATACACTCATTCTAAGGTTTCGCGTAGAGAATTACGCCTTACCCCATTTGGATCATGGGAAAATAGCGTTGCCCAAACCATGGAAGATTTAGGCCTAGAGGTCTGTCATCCAGTATTCATTAACTATCAATTAGTAGGTATTCTTGGGCTTGGTCCAATGACGAGCGAGATGCGTCGAGCCTTGGGCGGTTCGTTGGTTTGGAATACTATTATTCAGGAAGCCATCTTGGCGTTAGAGAATGCTATCCTTCGAGAAGAGCTTTTACGATCTCAAAATAGTTTGCAGCAAATTGATCGTTTGCGTTCGGTAGAGGCAATGACAGAGGGGTTAACTCAAGAACTGCATAATCCTGTTCTGTCGATTAAGGCCTTTGTGCAATTGGCCCAATTAAGGCGGCATGATAAAGACTTTATGGATACACTTCATCGCATCGTAGGCGATGATCTTGTTAAAATTGAGCAATTAACACAGGAGATTCGCGAGTACGTTAAACCGCTTTATGAAACAGAATGCCGGAAAATTGATGTTGATGAAGCCATTAGTGCTTGTTTGTTATTCTTTTCCAACAACCCGGCTTATGGAAATGTTCAGTTTGTTAAGCAATTTAGTTCATCCCAGCCCATTCTTCCCATTGATCGTCAGGGACTCATGCAGGTGATATTTAATTCTCTGTTAGTTCTGCTCAAAGAGGTAGGTGCTGCAAGCCAAGCCTTGCTCATTAGAACTCATATTGATAGAAAAAAATCAGGCCAATCTTGGATGGTTCTTCAATTCTCATGGCAAAACCCTCAAGACTTTCAGATTTTTAAGTTTCAGTCTGTCGCAGCAGATCATTTAGAGCCAACAGTAATAAGTGCATTAGATGATCGTGAGAAACGAGGGTTATTTCTTGCTAGTCAAATTATCCAACGCTATGCCGGATGTTTAGAATTAGAAATGACTACCCAAGAGCAAATTTCTGGAATTCGGATTAAGATTCCGGTGCATTCACACGCAATGGACCGGGAAATGGTCTCTGAAGCTCCCATCTCCACTATCCAGATTCAAGAAATTTAATTCCTAGGTCCTCTCCCTCTCTTTTCTTCGCAGTAAAAATTGATACAATACGTGCGTTTTCAGTCGGATATCTGGCCAAAATAGAAGAAAGATTTCCTTGTTTTATGCAGAAGCCTGAGCAATTTATTTCGTCTTTCATGACGCCATTTCCTGTGGTGGCTTTTCAGTGTCTGCAAAAAGGTCTCGATCGAAAATTCCAATTTATTTCACCAAATATTCAAGCTTTATTGGGTGTGACTGCTGAGGAATTACTCCGAGACTCCAGAGCATTTTTCCGGTGTATACACCCTGAAGATCGAAATAAGTTTTTGCGAGTTTGGACTGAGGCCCTTTCATGGCCAGCAGCAATCGGCATTGAATACCGAATTCTGACTTCCGACAAACGCGTCATTTTTTTGCGAGAGCATAGCGTGATGTCTGCGGAGGAGGATCAAGGGCAAGGCCATAATTGCCAGGGCTTGTTGCTTGAGAGCCCTCACAATCAGGAAATCCAAGATGAGTTGCATCGGTGGGATCTTGAGCTACATTCGTTAACTGAAAATCTTCCGGATATTATTGCGCGAATTGATCACAGAAATCGAATACTATATTTGAACCGTTGGTGGGATAGTCTTGAGCCTCTACCGCCGGAAAAATATTTAGGGAAAAGGCTTGAAGATTTAGGGTTATCACAAAAGGTTGCGGATGTAT
>JAOUQB010000168.1 GCA_029879555.1 Nitrospirota bacterium
GCCCTTTCGATGCTATTATCATCACGGCGGCCCCTGACCATATTCCCTCACCGCTCTTAGAGCAGTTAGCCGTTGGCGGCCGTCTCATTCTTCCGGTCGGGGACTATTCCCAAAATCTGGTCTTGATTCGACGAACCGAACAGGGCTATCAGAGAACCGAATTGTTGCCGGTACGATTTGTTCCGATGACAGGGCAAGCAGAGAAGGGCACGCCTAGCCCATAATTCGTCAATAAGCATTTGAGCCCTCAAGCTGCTTGAACACGTTGTCTCCTAGCGATCAGTCTTGTTTCGTCGGCACCAATAGTAAAGTCTCGGCCGTAGTCTAAGTTATCGCTTTTTTCGTTTAGCAGCGGATGAGAGTAATTGCTTGACTCGAAAGACGGGTTCGGCAAGACCAATCCCCGTATAATTTTGGGAGAGGAGTGTTTGTGGGGCGTTCTTGCGTTGAAGGGTAATCCCAATCTCTTGTCCGCCGGCAATGAGCGGCAGTTGATGAATCCGTGTCTGCGTCACAATTCCTAAAAAAGACACGTCGCCATGAGTGGCAAAATGACCCTGTCGATCGATCCCCGCGGGTAATTTGAACGCGGGACCCCCGCTGTTGCCGGGGAAGATATGGCCATCAATATAAAATAAGGTGGATTCGGGTTTGGTGGGTGAGACCCAGGACACGATGCCCTGTCGGACAAGGGCCTTTGCAGACAAGTCTGGTCCCACGGCCTCTGGATAACCAAGTAACATCAAGGGCGCCCCTTCATAAATCTCCTCCGCAGTGCCAAAGTCGCCAAATCGAACTCTGGGCAACACTTTTCTACCTGTCTGTTTTTTGGTGAGGAAAAGCGGAAGGCAGGCGAGATCAACTTTGGTGTTGGGATGGGAGATCCAATATTGTTTGTCTCCACGTCTGAGGGTGATCCCGACTCCAAAATATTGTGTCGCCGGTTTTTCATCGAACCATGAAAAGCGGAGTTTGAGACGGGAAGGGCCCCATTGGCTGTGCGGGTCTTGAAGAACATGCTTGGCCGTGACTAACCAGGGGGTGTGGGTAGGATCATCCTGTACGCTAAAGATCACACCGGTTCCCACAACGACAAACATTTTCTTTTTCACGACACGCCCATTGGCGTATCTGATCTCTGCTTGCTGTGTATGGCCGATTGCCACAGTGGCATCGCGCCAGCGGTCTATCCATCCTGCCATGATGACTTACGTGAGACTCCTTGGCTTGATTGTCCAGAAGGAATTTGCTTCTCTTTCGCATGAACCCATGACTCAGGAAGCCTGAGTGACCTGTATAAATTATGGCAGAATTGATAACAGATAAACAGTTTTCTGACTATGGACGTTCTTTGCCGGCACGTTGACTGCAATCAGTTCTTTCGACCACCTGCTGAAATTTTTTGATAGGCCGTTTGTACACGTCTTTGTCTGAATATTCCTGTTGTGAATGAGAGTCGATTCTCACATGCATTCATGAATCATAGGGCTCTTGACAGGGAGACGCATTCAACCTAGCCTTCTGGCTATCAGAAAGTCGTCCTCCACCATCGAATGGCATGGGACCGAAATCAAGTATCGACACTCACCCTGGTGGCATGAATCTGTGAGTGCTGGTTAAAAAACACTAACGTGAGAGGGAGTATAATGACCAGGCAGGAATTCTGTGATTCCGCGCAAGAACTTCTCGGCGATATTGAAAAAGGTTCGATCTCTGTGGAGCTGGTCGAAGGAGATATTCTTCAGGGCAAGGTCACATACCGAACAAGCAATGGGTGGTCCATTATTGTGTTGAGCGATGGAGACGATTGGGATTATGTCTCTTCGATCGTTCCCCCATCTAAAGAACGCTTCGAACTTTGGCCGGAAGAAGAGAAAGATGATTCGGCCGAATTGCGTGCCCTTCGTTCCTATCATCCCCCCGCAGATCAACTCACCAAGACTTGGGGGTTCCTCACCTAATTGGTATCGCAGTCTTCCCTTGCCCTTCCGAAGCCACTGATCCAATGTTTGTTAATGGCTTGCTGCCCTTGGCGATTGCGTGAATTCGGTGATGACTCGTTGTAGTCCTGACACAACACGTGCGAAGTGCTCATAGTGGATGTTCTTGGGCGTATCATTGGATGTGTGGTAGGTGGGATCGCGAAACAACGCCGTATCGGTCACCATGACGGCGGGGAATCCTTCTTTCCAAAAGGCCCAATGATCCGACCACCCAACCCCGGGGAGCCATCCCCACAATGCGGCACCCTCAGACGGGAACGAGGTGTGTCGTCGAAACGCGCCAATCAGCTGCCGCACTAACGGCCCATTCTCTACATTGCTCACAAAAGCGATAAAATTCCCCGTAGACGGATAAAAGAAGTGGAGTGGAAACACGTAGCTTTGACTGCCTGACTCATTGGAGTAATACCCAATCGTCTCCAGACTCAGCATCAGAATGATGTGTTCATCGCGCTGGCGGCTGCGTTTTGCATACATGCGGCTCCCCATGTGACGTGTCTGAAAGAATGGGGGCTCCTCGTTGGTAAATGCTACAAACCGCAAGGTGCGTGGGGTTGGATTTTGCGCAAACGCGCGTGCTAAGGCAAGGGTGGCGGCAACGCCCGTGGCGTTATCGTTCGCGCCAGGACTGCCTTTGACGGAGTCATAGTGCGCGCCGATGAGTACAATTTCATCCGGTCGCTCTGTGCCGCGCACTTCAGCTTCGATGTTTTCGCAGGCCTGTCCAGAGACGTCGTATTCTTGTCGCGCAACCTCATAGCCTGCTTCCGAAAGTGTTTGTTCTATGTAGTCAGCCGCTGAGACAAGCTGGGGGTAGCGGAACACATTCCGTTCACCAATCTCACCGGCCAGCATATCCACATGTGACCGCAGTTCGCCTTCAAGCGCGCGGATTTCATCGGTTGCTGGGGGAAGGGGACCTTGGTAACTTTCGCCCGGCATCTGGATCATGGCGTGCCATCCTAACGCAAGCGCCCCACCAAGAATACCAATGAGGCTTGCTTGCCATACGACCTTCAGCAACCTGTTCATGAAAACCTCCTGATTAGACCAGGCCATTTTGCGCAAATGAGCCAGCAGGGGAACAGGATTCTTAAGCCTTAGCAAGAGGGTTGCAGAAAATTATTGGTCGAAGCTTAATGATACGAGAATTCTACGCGAATGTCGGCGACCAGTGGAAGGTGGTCAGAGGCAATTAATGACTGGCGGGTGCGTGGGATCTGCACGTTGATCACCTCGACGCGTCCATCATAAAAAATATGGTCTAAATGCAGAACGGGGAAAAGTCCTGGATAGGTACGACGGCGCTTCAGAAACGCCCGCAGGTCTAGGCTCTTCAGCACTTGGGTCAGTTCGATTGTGGCAAAACCACGACCCCACTCGTTGAAATCGCCAAGGACGATCTTTGGCCCATGGATGCCGTCCTGCCCGATGAAATGGCCCAACCGCTTAGCCTGATATTGTCGTTCTCTGAGCCCGACCCCCAGGTGGACATTGTACACATGGATCGTGTGCCGTCCCAGTTGAATATCGACGCGTTGGCACCCTCGGGGTGTCCGTTTTTTCCATGTCAGATCGTATTGCGTATGGTGATCAATCGGGAACCGGCTCATGATGACGTTGCCGTACAAGCGGCCACGCACCATTCGCGTGGACCCCATGACCCATCCCATCCCAAGGGCTGCGCCGAGTTCCTGATCCTGGCCGGGGCCCTTGGGACCAGCTCCGAGGACTTCTTGTAGCGCGATCACGTCGGCTTGAAGCGGGCCTAGCACCTCCGCGATGCGACGAGGTAAGACGCGTCGGTCCATCCCCCGACATCGATGCACATTGTAGGTGGCGATCCGAAAGTCCACCGACTCTCCTTTCCTGTTTTGGTCCGTCATTCTGGAAGTCATCCGTTCTTAATAGTTTGTCGCATGGTGTGCCATTGTACCTTATTCATCAGGACCGTCATTGCGGATTAACCCATGACAGCTCATCCGGGTTGACTGTCCGGTTTTGCAGTTGGGTTGCCTCCTTTTCAAAAACAAGACCAAAGATCTCCAAAGGAAGAAGAAATTGGGGGATAGAATTAAGACCACTAAAGCAATTCCTCTTGTATTGCAGATGAAAAAAATGGCTCTCAGATTCTGTGGCGTTTCGCAACGATTCTATTCAGGAGGATTGGGTCAATTTCCTACAGATTCATGAAGTGAAGAAGGGAACACAAAACAAAATCTCAACAAGGAATGGGTATAAATATTGAATTACTAACAGTTGGAACATCGAGAGAAAGAACACACTCCGGCCTAGAAAACCATGGGAATTGGACATTACGGTGTCAGTTTTGCGCTCAAGGCGGTTGACAAGAATATCTCCCTAGGGCTTTTGTTCGTTGCGGCACAATTCGTGGATATTCTCTGGCTCATATTTGTTCTGTTGGGGATAGAAAGGGTTCATATCGTTCCCGGGGTGACCGCAGCCAACCCGTTTGACTTCGTCTTTTATCCTTTCACCCATAGCTTGGTCGCTTCTTTCTTCTGGGCAGGGGCGGTCTACATGATATTTAGGTTGATTCCTGTCAAACCGGCGTCACGGCAAAGCCAGGTTGCCCTTGTCCTGGGGGCGGCAGTCTTGTCGCACTTCTTCCTTGATCTCATTGTGCATCGGCCAGACTTACCGTTGGCGAGTGGGGATTCATATAAGATTGGACTCGGATTGTGGAACTCTGTTCTGGCCTCTTCCCTTCTCGAGGGACTCCTTCTTCTGGGTGGGCTCTGGGTCTATCTGGATAAAACAAAAAGTTTAACGGTGATGGGAAAGTATGGCATGAGCATCTTCGCTGTGTGTCTTCTTGTCGCAAATTTGTCTGTGTATCGTGAAGATGTTTTAAATTTCTTTTTACCACTTCCGCTCACACCAGAAAATTTTGCAAGTTTTACCTTGGGCTACCATTTTTTATTCGTCGGGATCGCCTTCTGGTTGGATCAGAAGAGAGGCTAGCCGGGAGTAAGTGGGACAGTGTGTGAACCCTATCTCTCAACATTCGGGTCTACGCTTGGCTATCGTTGGTACCGCTTCAAGTCCCGAAAATTGGCGCTCGTTATGTCGAAACGTGCCACATCACTAAGCTACTCATCAGAATTTCTGAAAAAATTGACTATGCAGTTCGTGAAAATTGCCCTTCTAGCAGCCCTCATCTTTTCGCTTCAAGGTCTAGCGTCTCATGTGCTGGCGGAGCAAAAAGAAGATTCTCGTTTCTGTGTCGGCCTCCTCTGGTGCACAGAAACCAAGGAGGGGAGCGTGAGGACCGAAGGGTTTTTATATCTCTATAGTTCCGAGCAAAGGGGGTCCTTCTCTCGTTTCTCCATTCGGCCCTTCTACGCCAAAGAAGCTGACCCAGAACGAAACTATGTGCGAAAAAGTTTCCTCTGGCCTCTGGGCGATTATGTTCAGGCGAAGGACTCCCATTCCCTCAAAATCATTCCCTTCTATTGGCACTGGGACAGGCCAGACAGGCAGGTCACGGTCATTGCGCCCTTCTATTGGCGATGGGACAGGCCAGACAGGCAGGTCACGGTCATTGCGCCCCTCTATTGGCATTGGAACTGGAACAGCCTCGACAAGCAACTCACGATCATTCCGCCCCTGTACTTCCATTATGCCAAAGGGGTGGGATCGTCTACATTCTTGCTGCCACTGTATGGCCAGAGTGAAAGCGACGGCTACAGGATGCAATTTCTTTTTCCGTTGTATGGATCCACGACGGATAAGCCTGAGAAGACGCATCGTTTGTCGCTCATCGGCCTCCCACCAATTCCCGGTCTTCGGACGCTTCCTGCCATTGCGCTCTATGAACACACGTCGGGTCCAGCAATGGTTGCCGATCGATTCTTCCCGCTGTATCGCTACGCACATGTTGCAGACCAAGATCGAACTGAGTTGGACGTCCTGCTTC
>JAOUQB010000169.1 GCA_029879555.1 Nitrospirota bacterium
CTAGTGGTTCATAGGGTCGGTGGTGAGGGCCTTCATATATTTGATCGGGACGAAAAAGATGGTTTTCCTGATATTGCTCAAAACAATGGGCCAACCACCCGGCAACTCGCGCCATGGCAAAGATAGGCGTGAAGAGATCGGTTGCAATCCCCATTCGATGGTAGATGATTCCTGAATAAAAATCTACGTTGGGACGAATCCCTTTTGAACCTACCAGGGTGTCCATATGGGCTTCCACTGCTCGAGCGAGGGTGAAGAGTGAGTGAGGGCCAGCGTCGGCATCTAATTGCTGGGCAAAGGCTTGCATCACAATGGCCCGCGGATCTTTGACTTTATAAATTCGATGGCCAAACCCCATAATTTTTTCTTTGGCCGTCAGTTTCGCCTCGACATACTTTGCAATATATTCTGCGGACCCTATGGCCTCTAACATATGAATGACGGCTTCATTCGCCCCACCATGAAGCGGACCTTCCAAGGTGCCAATGGCGGAGGCGATGACCGTATAGGGATCCGCAAGAGTCGAAGCTGTGACCATGCCGCTAAATGTGGAGGCATTCATGGTGTGTTCGGCATGTAAAATTAAACAGACGTCAAAGATTTTGGCCAGCTTTGGATCAGGAACCTGTTCGGTGAGCATGTAGAGGAAATTCTCGGAGTACGAGAGATCATCACGAGGGTGAAGGGCGTCATCTCCCCGACGCAGGCGAGCGAAAGCGGCGACGATAGTGGGGAGTTTGGCGATTAACCTGACGGCGGTCAGATAGCGCGTGTGTTCTTCCCTGACATCCGGGACGGGGTAAAACATCCCGAGCGCGGCCACGGCAGCTTGCAGGGCATCCATGGGATGCCCCTGCTCGGGGAGTGATTTGAGAAGGTCGAGAATGCGGTATTTGAGCCGGCGATGATGGGAAACATCCCTGGTAAATTGCCCGAGCTCTTGTTGGGTTGGCAGGCGATGAAAGAGGAGAAGAAACGCTGTTTCAAGGAAAGAACTCCGTTCAGCCAGTTCTTCAATACGAATGCCACGGTACTCTAAAATTCCTTGTTCGCCATCGACATAGCTGATGGACGATTTTGCGGCGGGTATTCCGGCCAGACCTGGGAAATAATCACGCATGAGGGTAGTTGTCTATGAGCAAGTATTGGTAATGCTGGTTCCATTATAATCATTTGCCCAACTGATTTCTTTCTCTAAATTGGGTCCTGGCCCGCCGGGCTGAAATATCTTGACCACAATCCCATAAAGCGGTGACTTGCCTGCGGTTGAACTATTCTCCCTACAGGGTGTTGCAGAACAATGAAGGTGAAGCCCTGCATCTCCACTTAGGCGATCCGCGAACAATTCTTCCAGCAAGATAGTGCAACTACTTGGATTTTTTAAAGAAACATGCGGGGTGTGGTCAGGGGTATAGCCTTTGCAAGATAGGAGAGTGTGTTGAGCAAGAATGGCCGGATATCCAGTCTTGGTGGGCATCATATGCAGAGGAGGTTGGCCATGAAATCGTTCAGCTACATTTGTGCATGGGCGTTAGTGTTGGGGTGCCAAGGGGTGACGCCAAGCTTGGCTGGTGAGTCGGAAGGGAGCGGTGCCCTTCTTTTGAGTCAAAAGGGGATCCAGGCATCTTCCGCAACAAACGGAATCGCGCCGACGCAATTTCAGAATGTTGAAGGGACGCTCAAGGAAATTCAAGGGAATGTGTATGTGGTTGAGGGTGCAGCGGCACAAGAGCCGATACGGGTGGAAATTGGCCGGGATACGGCCTTCCCCAACGGGGAGAAAGAGCCTGGCCAAATGTTACAGGCCCTGATCTCGACCAGCGATGGCCATGCGTTGATTATTCGGTAAAATGAAGAAGCTGTAGGTGTTTGGAAGATAAAGGATGCGGGAGGGTCGGGCATTTCAGGGAGTTCACTTTGTCACTTGGGGGAGATACGGTGAGAACTCTGAAGTGTTCGGGCCTCCGCTATTTTTGGAACAATACCACAAATTGGAGGGAAGGCCAATGTTGAGGTGCGAATACTGTTCCCATGAATGTACCGTGGTTGATTTTGTGACACTTCGGAACCTGTGTGAGCATTTGTATTTAGACTCGATTGCCCAAAAATCACAGGGATTTTGGCCTTCAAACACCGTTTCCATATACGGTGGGAAGGCTTTTCAACCGTTGTCGCACCGAGGACCGGTGCCCATCCCTGAGGTGGCGTTCGAGGAGTTATCCCTCCATAAGTGACAAGATCAGATAGGTGAGCCATGTATGGCTTGTTGTTCGGCATGGTAAGAACTGCGGACCAATGGGCCTGATTCCACATGGTGAAATCCGAGTCTTTCCGCTTCTTGTTTGAACCCTTCAAATTCATCAGGGGTGTAGTATCGCGCAACCGGGGCATGGTCCTTGGTGGGGCGAAGATACTGTCCCAGTGTGAGCATCTCGCAGCCGACGCGACGAAGATCCTTCATTACAGACAAAATCTCTTCTTCGGTTTCTCCTAATCCAGCCATCAATCCGGATTTGGTGCGAGCACCCATTTCGTGTGCCTGTTGGAGGACCTTGAGGGAGCGAAGATATTTTCCCTGGGGCCGAATAGCCGGAAATAGGCGTGGCACCGTTTCGATATTATGATTCAAAATATCGGGTTTCTTGTTGATGACGAGGGCGAGGTCCTCGTCATGACCAAGAAAGTCAGGAATCAGCACCTCCACAGTACAGGATGGATTGACCTGTCGAATGCGGGCAATGGCTTCGGAAAAAAGGGTCGCTCCCCCATCAGGGAGATCATCTCGATTGACTGAGGTGATTACGGCATGTCGGAGCTTCAAGAGCTTGACGGCCTCAGCCACGCGCTGGGGTTCACCGGTATCAGGGGCTAACGGACGGCCGGTTGAGACGGAGCAATAGTGACAGCGTCGAGTGCAAATATCACCAAGAATGAGGAACGTGGCGGTTCGATTATTCCAGCATTCCCACAGATTGGGGCACCGCGCCTCTTCGCAGATGGTATGGAGGCGGTGGGTCTCAACGAGCTGCCGAAGTTCTTGGTAATGAGGGCCAGGTTGAAGTCGGACCTTAAACCAGGGAGGAAGTGTTCCTCTCCGAGCAGGCTGTATCTTGGAAGAGTGGAGTGGGCTAATGGCGGAAGTAGGAATAAAGGTCATGGTGCACGTGGTCTTCTTTATGAAATATGGACTCTGGGGAAAAACGTGGGAAATTATCAGATAACCGGCGACATCATACCATCTCAACAAGGGCCTGCCTACCGGAAATCCGTTTCTGCTGAGCGATAATTTTTTCGGTGTGCATCGATCAACAACGAAGAAGGCGAAAGGGAAAGGGGCCTCGGCGTGCGCTATGAAATCATGGGCGAAAAATGATTGGCCCATTCAATGGAATCAAGGTAAATGTCTCGAATAGTTGAGGGATCCAATTGCAGATGTTTCAATTCCATCCACTCCCCCTCTTCATAGGCTTTTACGCAGGAGAGGGCTAAGCCCATATCGCCTGTCCCTTCAATTAACGCTCCAATAATATCATCAGGCAAGGGGAGTTTGGCGAGAATGTCGGCCATGGGAGAATGGTAAAGTACTTCCAGGACAGATAACAGGCCCGTCGTAAAAAACTTCTCCGGTGTGGGTGATCCTAATCGGGTTCCCAATCCTTCACACATTTTGGCTCGAACCAGCGCAATCACCAGGATTTCTGTCGCTTGAGTGTGACCGCTGGCCATAATGATAAGGGTTGCCCAGGTTCGTATGCGGTCGATACCCACCATACAGGCGGCATGATCGATGGAGTTCACTTGTCTCGGAAGTCCAACATAGGCTGAATTCACATACCGTAAGACCTTATAGCTTAACGAAAGGTCGTTGCGAATATGTTCAACGAGTCCTTTAAAGGGGATGCTCGGATCCTGTATTTTTCCCAATAATTCCAAAAGAGCCACTCGATTCGCAGGAATGCCTTTTCCACGGACAATGTCTGGTCGGAAAAAAAAGTACCCTTGAAAATAATAAAATCCGAGTTGTTTGCATCGCTCATACATCTCCTTCGTTTCGACTTTTTCGGCCAGGAGGCGAAAGCGAGAATGCTGTAACTGAGCGACTTCCTGTTCTAATTGCTGTGCACTTTTTCCTAAGACATCCACTTTTACAATATCCGCGAATTCGAGAAAGGCCTTGGATCGATCGGTGTAGACGAAATCGTCCAACGCAATGGTATAGCCCTGCTTGGACAATGAGGCCAGGGCTTCAAGAATTTGAGGAGTCGGGGCAATGTTTTCCAAAATTTCAAGCACCACCCGATTTTTGGGAAGCGCCTCGCAATAGTGCCCAAGAAGAAATTGCTTCGGAATATTGAGAAACGCGAGGTGGGAACCCACCACATGTTCCAGGCCGATATCCAGGTAGGTATTAAGCAAAACCGTGGCCGTGGCCACGCTTTCATCGGTAAAAATGGCCTGCCCAATCTCGCAATTGCGATAGAGCACTTCATAGCCAATGGTTTTCATCGTAGGGCTGAGGATTGGTTGTCGCCCGACAAACACATCCCCATATTGGGCAAGGCTGGAATTCATCCTATGACTCGAGGTGGAGGGTTATCTGGTGACATGTTTGCCTGCCTGGATAATTCCTCGTGGACGGTCAGAATCAGATGCGCTCTAATGCGTCCTACACAGCGAGGAATACTGCTTCTATTGTCGGCAGAACACATGAAACAGTTAAGAATGTGTAGGAAATACGACCCTTCAGGCTTCTGGGCCGGGTGTCAAAATTTGGGGAACCGATCCGATCAAGGAGACAGTGCCTTGGCTAACCCACGGTGGGCGAAGAATGCTTGAGGATTCGTCGACGCGTTCGAGTCAATCGCGGGAAAAGGAGGAATGCCGCAACCAGGGGCCTGCCATTGAGCTTTTGGAGTAAGAAGGGATGCCGAAAGGAAGAAGGATTTGATGATTGCCATCGAGCAAGCCAGATGTGAAGGGCAATCAAGAATGACCGCTGGCCGGGATGCCTCCATTTTTAGCGAGTGCTCCCATCATTACGCCGGTGGACCATGGCTGAGGTCCGCAAGCATGGGAGCGAGGTCTTGTGCGGTGATCGGTCGACTAAAGTAATACCCCTGATACTCTTCGCAATCTAAGTGGAGCAATAATTCGAGTTGCTCCTGTGTTTCTACCCCTTCGGCCACAACCTTCAAATTAAATTCATGGGCGAGAAAAATCATGGCCGCCACCAAGGCCTTGTCTTCGGAATTTTCTGAAATCCCCATCAAAAAGGATCGGTCAATCTTGAGTTCATGAATAGGGAATTGCTTGAGGTAGCTGAGAGAGGAATACCCCGTGCCGAAGTCATCCATGGAGATTTTCACCCCGAGGGCCATCAGTTGCTTGAGGGTTTTAATGGTGTGTTCGGCATCGTCCATCAGAAGAGTTTCCGTCATTTCAAGAGTTAAGTATTCCCCCTTCACGCCGTGTCTCTTGAGTATTTCGCTCACCAAATACACCAACGTATCGTCATGAAACTGTTTGGCTGAGATATTCACGGCCACCTGAATCCACACACCTTGGGCCTGCCAACGGGCCAATTGCGCGCAGGCTTCATTGAGAACCCAATCGCCAATGGGTTTGATCAGGCCGGTCTCTTCGGCGAGGGGAATAAAGTAGTCGGGGAATTTGACGGTTCCGTCTGGCTGCCTCCACCGCATCAGGGTTTCCACCCCGGTGATGCGACCATTCTTCACATCCACTTTTGGTTGATAATGCAACAGGAGTTGATCTCCCACTTGGATGGCTTGGCGTAACTCGGCTTCCAGTTTCAACCGTTCATAACTTTTGGCATTGAGATCGCGGGAATAAAACTCAAAGCTTCCTTTGTCTGTGGTGCTGACTTGGGCACTGGCTCCCACGGCACA
>JAOUQB010000170.1 GCA_029879555.1 Nitrospirota bacterium
CGATCTAAGAAGACTGGATTTTACCAAAAAGACGTGTTTGGGGAACTGAGTTCAATACCCATCTTTCGAATGTCTTGACCATACAGGCGGACACCATCAGAAAACAGGGACAATGGGCATTCCTTAACCGGTTCACGCCTGTCGTGTGTTAGAGTGTGCCTTTTCCACCCTGCGTAGATCTTCCCGAAACACCACGGTATCCCGAGCTGGTAAATCGATTACAATCTAACCGATCATGTGCGCCTGACTCGGCAAGCCCAGGAGCCAGATACGGTCAAAACAGGATACGGCCACCAAACCACACATTGAGGTTACGCAAACCCTCTTCGAAACTTTCCTTGCGATGAGCACCCTGAAAGCCTGCAGTCAATGCAGCGGTGTCCGTCAACTCGTAGACAAGACTGATATCTCCTGAGACGACGTCCTCGTGTTCCCCCTTTCGCTCATCGTCGACTATGCCGGTTGTAAACCCGTTTCGTTCGTAATCGAGAGCGAATTCAAGACTTAATTCTTTCAATAATTCAATGGTGAGTTCTGCAGTGATAAAATGATTAAAATACGAGATATCATCTTTCAGCAAGGGTTGATTCCGGCCATCTGCGAGCCCGCGTTCATAGTGATACCCCAGGGCTAACTCGATGTGGTCGCACGCCTCCCATTCGAGGTGAGTCCCGATAGTCCAGAAATCCGTGTTGCGCTGATCAAACGCATGAGTGTAGCGGCGAAGCCCATAGCGCCCATAGAGAATTAGGGTTATGTCCTCATGGACCTTCTGCTGAATGCCGCCGGACCAAAAATGCGTCGTGACCTTCTCATCTTTAAACTCTTCCTCGGGACTCACAACTGGCGTTCGTACTTCATTTTTACCTAAAAAAAGATCGGGACCGTAGAAATAACGCACCCCCACTTTGGTCTTTGTGTTGAGTTCTTGCGAAATTTGTACGCCAAGGGTCCCATGATTGAAGCGGCCATTGTCCGCAAATAGGAAGCCTTGGCCGCGCACGGTCATCTCAGTTTGACTGCCAGGGGAACCGAAGGACGTGGTCACCTGCGCCGCCGGCTCGTACACGACATCTTCGCCTTGCTCTGCGAGATGCCGGTCGATGATAGGTTGGGTTGGATCCTGATTCCGCGCTAATCGGCGCGTCGAGGAAAACAAGGCAGCATCATCAGTGTAAAACAGGTAGCTCTCAGCTTTCACCGACCATTCTGCCACACTTGAAGGGGGCGCGATTAGTTGAGGGCCCGCCAACAGGAGACCGAAACTGAAGGTCATGAATATCTTGCAAATGAAGAGGCTTTGTGTCGTTCTCATTTGCTCCTCAGCAAGTATTGATGGACTGACAGGTTGTTTGTCTGTGTCCGTGGGATAGCTTGGTGCTATGCTGAAATCAACGAACAGAGATTATCCTACCTTATGGGATAAAATGGGAAAATGGACTTCCATTTTTTTAATATCTACAATCGTCTAACCGCGTGCCACTCCTTCTTTAAGCACTTTGTCCAAGTGTTCGATTGCAAACTTACGATCACCGACCCCACGCTTGATTCTACTGAGCTAGTATTTTAAATGTGCAGCCCAAGAAGCAGAAGCGATAGAGCTTGAGACTCAGTTTGTCATTCTTCCTTGAGCAAAGAAAGCCGGTTAGTCCTCTTTTTTCTTATCGAGCTTGGTGTATTTTGAGCCTTCTAGCGTCAAATTGTACATCAATCCCTTTTGCCCAAAGACAAATGCCAAAATGGGATCCTTGATATTGGTCGAATCGATCGATCCGCCAGCTCCAACGGTCACCAGGGCTACCGAACCGTCTGCCCCGACCTCCCACCCTGAGCTATTTCGAAAATCATCAAGAGACTCCTGCTGCACAAACACAAGAACAATCGTCTTGGCTTGGGCTCCAAATTGTAAACCGAACGATGCGGCAGCCGTGTTGTAATAATCCACGGTTTTCCCATCGATTCGCAGGGCTCCTTCTCCGTATTCCCCTCCGAACCCAAAACCTGCCTTCAAAACTCTTGGGAATACAAGAACCCCTTTTGCGGTTTTCAGAAACTCTTCGCCACCTTTGACATGCTCATGAAATTTCTCCAGGGCCACATCAACGCTCACGTCAATTTCTCTTGCGGTGGCAGCATGGGTTGGCTGGACAGAATGAAACAGAATGGCGCCCAACACAAAAAGTGAGCAAGCACCCAAGAAGAAAGCCCTTGGGGTGCGTAAAAAGGTGACTGAAAAATAAGACAACATGATGTAATCCCTCCTTTATAAAAATAAATTCAATCTGGTGACTACTTCAGCCCCAATATCATCATTCCAGAGTCTCCACAAAAAATTATTTTCTTTGTCTTGAATTTCTGCGTTACTGTTCGAGAAATTCCCTAATCTTTGATTCGTTCTGAGCGACGACTTTGGCTGCGGAGGTCAGGATCAAATCACGGTCGCAGGTTGATTCTAACCAGAGCCGTGTGACAATTCCTGCCAAGTGGGTCACAACTTCCTTGGGAGAGCGCCAGCTGGTTTCTTCCTTGCGACAGGATTCGGGTAAATCACTGAGGTCATCTTTCCACTGTGCATGGGTATGGCTGAGTCTGATCAAACTTATTGTACGAGTGTCCGGCAAAAGTCCTTGATGTTGTGCGATATCCAGGAACATGGCTCGATAAGCCACGGAGCGCTCTTCCATGATGCTGGGTATTCGTGAGAAATCATAACTGAAGAGGGAGAACCCTTCTTTTCGATGGTTCAGAGCCGCGCCTCCGACCGAAAAGGGAAACGAACTGTCAATCAGGATGATCAGCGCACGGCGCGCACTTCCCTTTTGCAATTGCTTGAGGGACACCATGATCAAAGACTCGGCGCCGGTGTTATCGGAAAGACCTCCGTCTCCGATATGCCAATACTGATCTTCGTCCTCATTATGTAGACTAATTGGCCCGATGATGGGGGGAAAAGACATTGAAGCCGCAACTGCAGCCGAGACAGGAATGCGACAAATATCGATCTTCAAATCTTGAGCCGTCCGGGATTGCAACGTGTCCCAGCGTGCTCGGAGTCTTCGTTCACGCTCCCTCTCTAATTGATTGGTCACGGAAGGTGCGGGTAACGAACTGATGAAGTCGTATTGTAACGCATCCTGACTGAGGGTGCTAAGAACCAACCGGCGACCGTCGTTATACAAAGTGGTATTGATGAGCAACGTAGGAGAGCTGCTGTCTTGTTCCCACTGAGCGACATCACTGAATTTCGTCTTGCCAAGATACTCTTCACCTAGAATCTCGGCAAGAGATTTTGCGGTCCAAGCCGGGTTGAACCAACGAAGGCTAAAAATTTGCCGCCAAAGGAGTAAGCTCTCGAAATCTTGAGCCATCGTACTTTTAAACTGGCCAAAGAATCGCTGATACTCTTCGGTCAATTCTCCGCTAGAGGTCAGGATCGGCGTTTCGGATGGAGGTTTTTTAAGCACATAGTAGGCGGAGGCGAGGCTACCGCCGGACACGCTGGAGACATGGGATACCTGACTCAACAAGGACTGATGCTTCGGTCCAACTTGAATCCGCCCTAGCGCCTCAAACGCTCCAGATGCAAACAACGCCGCTCGACTCCCCCCCCCGAAACAGCTAACCCGATAATCGTCTCTTTGTCAGGAGAAGAGGTTATGCAACTCTCATGATCTGGAGCGGGCTTCAAGGTGTAGACCGGAGAAGTCACACAGCCCGTCAAAACAACGGTGAAGGCCAGGCAGAAGGTAGGAACTCGAATCATATGCGTCTTAGTTCTCTCATTTAATTCTTGAGTTCAAATGGATAGATAACCTTCCAATCTTTTTTCATATCCACAATCGTCCAACCGCGTGACAATCCCTCCTGAAGCGCTTTGTCCAAGTGTCCGATTGGGGACTTACGATCATACGCCCATTCACGATCGTCGTCAGTATGACGAACAATACCCATAAACCGGATTCCTTTGCCGGCAGCGGTCCATTGCAACATTTGAAGATCGCCATCGGAATTTCCAAAGGCAGCGATGGGGCGCCGACCGATAAATTTGTGAATGGCCACAGGCTTTCCAGCCTTATCGTCAATGAAGTCAATTTCAGGTAGACGAACAATCACCGGGGTTTCATCGCGAACTTCAAACTTGGTTTTAATACTACTGCCAACAACCTGTTCAGGGGGAATCCCATAAACCTGCTCGACCCAGGGCCGCATAAATTCAATGCCTCCTCCTGAGACAATGAAGGTCTTAAACCCATTGGCCCGAAGATAATGAAGCAATTCCAACATAGGTTGATAAACGAGATCGGTGTAGGGGCGCTTGAAACGTGGATGTTGTGCGGTCGCGAGCCAGTCTTTCACAATCTTCTCAAATTCGACCGTAGTCATGCCTGCGTGGGAAGCCATGACAAGTTGTAGCAACCCCTTTTCGCCGGAGGCCGCTAATGCAGCCAGATCATGTTCCAGGACCGCCTTGAAAGGCATCTGATCTTTCCACTCCGGATGTTGAGCCGCGAGGCTTTTGACACGATCCATCGCGAAGAGAAGTTGAAAGTAGGCCGGTTGCTCTGACCACAAGGTCCCATCGTTATCAAATGTCGCAATGCGTGCTCCTGGAGGAACGAAATGCAATGAGGAGGACGTGGCCACTTCCTTGACGAAGCTAAGAATCTGTTGCTTGGTTTTTCCTTCTTTCCAAGAGGGTAATGGATCCTGGGCATAGACAGAAAAAGCCGAAGCCATGACACACAAACACAAAACGGTAATCCGCCAAAAGAATCGTCCCTGAAACTTTCTATTCATCTGTATTTTCCTTTCAAATAAGAGAGTCGATGAACCGATTAGAAGCCAAAGTGGTCATCGGAGTATTTCTACGCGCAGCTAATCTGTCACGGTAGCCGGCCGAATCGATGCAGCATGTTGCCCCTGAGGCCCAAAAGTAGGGCAGCCAAATGCCCTTCCTTCCCCCATAGGTCACGTCTATCTCCAATGATCTAAGCGACCATCCATTATAAAACGATCATGATTGGCTCGAGGCAGCTCACCTGATTCTCATCTCAATGACGGCGCGCGCCATTAATTGGCAGGAGGCGGGAATTTCGCGAACATCTCCGTGATGACATCCCGGATTTGGGACTCAACTTTTTCAGGGTCAGCATGCACCGTATCGTTTCCGGTCCCGCGCCAAAGTAATAATTTTGGTTCTGCCCCGTAGATATCGACGACCAGAGTGCCTTTGACCACAGTGACCGGGGTGGCGGTTCCGGTCGAGAGCCCTACGCCCCACATTCCCATTCCTCCGCCATATCTGCCGTAGCTCGCGCCCCAGGAGGGGCCATAGCCATACCCATATGATGTCGTGGTGTAACTGACCTCCTTGGTCGTGGCGACATGATAGGAAACGAACATGTCCGGGCTTACGTCACTTTTCTGGAATTCTTTTCCAACAAGTTGTTCATCAATGGCAGAGACAATCCTGCGATCCATGAGTGGGTTCTTGGCAGATGTTCCCTCTCCCCACGCGTAGGTCCGGTATTTGGAGAAGTCTGCTTGGTTATCGTAATCGATGTAAACTTTGGACGTGCAACCCGTCAAAGCCAGCACGAGAAACAAACCCAGGACTTCTGTCCCCCTCAATATCTTTCTTGTCTTCATGTCTTACTCCTCGTTTTGTGAAATTTCTAACTATCGTCATCTGCTCCAAGTTGATGTATCGCTTCAGAGGCTTCCTCAGCGTGCAGAGGTGTAGAAGATACTGGGAAATTAGTTCGTGATGTTGCCACACATATTATTGACGATTCAAGCGTGGCGTTAACGTGTCAGGAATGAGACGGGAACTGAAAACTCAGGGTATTTCCCTCCTTCTAGATATACGAAAATTTAGACGCAGATTAAGGTGAACCTGGCAGTA
>JAOUQB010000171.1 GCA_029879555.1 Nitrospirota bacterium
GAATGATGTATATCGTCGATTTATTTGCCAAAATTGGTTAAAGCGCGTGCCCTCAAATTGTGAATTAGTATGGGTGGCCCGCGGAAGTAATGTGCTGATTCTAGGGATTGCCCTCTGTATTCTTCCATGGTTGTCTTCGATCCAAATGGCGTGGCAGGTGAGTCTCTTGTTGGGAGCGGGAATGGGTGTGTTGCTGGTATTGCGATGGATCTGGTGGCGTATCACGGCCTGGGGAGAGTTAGCGTGCATCATGACATCAATCGTAATGGCTCCCCTGTTATTGTGGGGATTGCCAGATCAAGAGGAATGGCGATTACTCATCATGGGTCTCGGCTCTGGGATCATTGGTGTTGGGGTCTCGCTCTTCACGGGTCCCGAAGAACATGACCGATTAGAAACGTTTTATCGACGCGCCCAACCACCAGGGTTTTGGGGACCCATTGAGCAGCGCGTCCATCCCGTCCATCCAGAAAGTTCTCAGCGATTTTGGCGAGCGATTTTGGCCATGGGGCTTGCGTCCTTTTCGATTTTTTGTTTATTGACGGCGATTGGTTCATGGATGGTCGGTAGCCCAGCGCCCGGGTGGATGCCCTGGCGTGAGGCCTGGATCGGAGGATTATTGGTGGTGGGCCTGGGATTAATCCCCCTCTGGCTTCAGCTAGGATTTAGAGTGCAGAATAAATTCTGAACCCTGGTAGGAGCCATGAAAAATCTTTCATGGGGGAAAGCGGTGTTGGCCATAATCGGCACATATCATTTTTCCAAAGTGGGGAAACTCAGGGGTTTCGTGGCCCATTCAGTCATCCAGGCTTGGTTTTCTACTGAAATGGCTTCTTCGCACTTATCGATAAAATCGGATTTTTCGACCGAGGCCAATTCTTTTTTGGATAAGGAATCCCGCCATTCGTTTCGTAAAAATTCCAGCCTAAGGGCCGTTGCTTGGTAGCCTATGATGAGCTGATCGAAGCGTGTGCCTTCGATATGTGCTCCTATTGCTCCTGTGATGGTGGTGAAGACTCCAATCCATGCGGTCAGTCCGGCAGCGGGGAAAAAGGTCGCGACTGCGCCAAATATCGCTCCCCCATATAAAAGGATGTTCTGTCCTATCCTCCACTGATCCCGTCGGCGGGCCAGTGCTTTCGAACGTGGGCGGTAATACCCCGTTATTTGTTCTTCAACCCTCTTGGTGACATACGCCTCGATGTCAAGTGAGGGGGGTGGGGTTCGTTCCGGTACAGGAATAGCCGTTGTATGTGCTTCAAGATCTTTGATGTGGCTAGTGATTCGTGTGGCGGTTGCACTGAGAACCCTGTCTGGATCATCAGTATCGTAGAGTCCCGTATGAGTCAGGTAACGGTATACATGTTCCTTTAATGCTTCCGAGGCCGATCGAGCCCGAGTCCACATTGTCATTCTATCCTTAAATTGTGAGCGATTATGAAATACGCCGGTGAACGCCATCAAGATAGCGCCTAGGAAAGCCAGCGCTCTTGAGCTAACCGAATGGGCGCCCCAATAGAGGCCTAGTTGGAGGCTTAGGGTTTCCAGCGTGACGGTGGCGATCAGGAGAGCTAGGGTCCATGAGCGGATGTGTTCAATCTGTTTCTTGAGAGAAGACGCGGTGCCAGACCATTTGGCTTGTTCTCTCCAGGTTGTGGTGAGCGTGGCTGAAGATGTCACTGACGAAGGGCTCCCAGGAAGGTCTCAAGACGGCTATGGCCATGCTCGATGTGTGTCGCTATTCCCTTGAGCCCGTCTTCAATAGTTGAAATGGAATCGGCATCGGGATTGAGGGATTTAATGTGGGTCAAATGTTTTGAGGCTTGTTGATCATTTCCAATGAAAAAAGCTGCGTTGGCTGCCGTAGCATGTGTCCAAATATTGGATTCAGTTAAATGCTCGATAATAGCCAATGCGCGGTGGAACGCATCAGCGGCGCTTTCATTTTTTCCCATTTTTAGGCGTACTTCAGCTAATAGGTTGGCCAGATAATGGGACTCGCTATTATGGTTCAGCGCCGAGGCGTAGACTTCCTCGGCCTTTTGAAGATCACCACCGCTTTTATACCACCGGCCTTGCAGGGCAGCGCATTCCGCATTATGCACGAATGCGTTCTTGTCGAGTTCTTGGATACGATCCAAAACGGCATTGGCTTTTTCACGGTCTTCGTTATCAAGATAGGCTTTGCCGAGCATTCTCAGCACGAAAATGTCGCGTGGAGCCAGTTGACGGGCCAAATCCAGTTGTTCGATTGCTTTGGGGTATTTTTTTGCTTTCATGTACAATTCGGCCAAACGTGTATGGATGCGCATGTCCAGAGGTTGGGGCTTCCCCTCGCGTTCTCTGCCGAAGGCAATGTCCAACCAATCATGGGTATGTTCAACTTCTGAGAAACGGCTTTGCTTCATGACTTCTTCTAGGCGCAGTCGCCATTCTTCGATGACTGCTGGGGAGGCAATAGCTGGAGCATTGAGAAGGCAGGTTTCCACTTTCTGTATGTAGGTCCTGACGGTTTCATCGAGTTTTTGCGCGACTTCAAACATTCGCTCTGTGGGCAACTCCTGCTTATAATCGTTAACAATTTCCTTAAGTAAGCTTTTCATGTCATCCGCCCGATCACCTCGACGGAATTGAACTTTTGAATCCCGAATAGGAGATGGAATCTGGTCGTTTTTAATTTGATACACCAGGGGGCGGACTTTTCGTAGGCTCCCTTGATTTAAAGCTAGGGTCGCCCCTGCCACGGCACCGGCTTCCCATAGGATCCAGGGTTTATATAAAGAGGCGGGCGATATTACAATCAAGGCAAAGTCACATTGCTGAACTCGGTCCACAATCCATTGGAACCAGTCTTCCCCGCTTTTAATTCCGCCTTCCAGTTCCGTGCTGGTTGAGAAGTAGACTTGTAGGAAATCTCCAAAGAGTGTTCTGAAAGCCTCTCGAAGCGCCTCGGCGATCTTTGTGTCCTGGTGGGTCAAACTAATAAAAATATGATGTGGCATCGAGAGAAACTCCTTTAGAAAGGATTGTAAGGCATTGGTGGATCAAAGCCCGCAGGGAGATGTTCTGGCAAAAATAGGATTTCTGCCCCTTGCGCGCCCAAATTGGCGAGGGCATCCATATTTTGCGGTAGATCCATGGCAGAAAGCGAATCAAGTTCGTTTTGATCCATCCTGACCTTTAGTTGTTCCTGAACCCAATTGGATTCAAACAGGATATTGTACCGACAATAGGAAAGGAGCGGCTGGTTGCCTAATAGATTTTCACTGAGGTCTAAAATTTGACCGTTGATTCGGCGAGCTGTCGGACTGTTTGAAAGCCATTGCATGAGGGTTTCCACCTCACGATTACAGTCATCCATGATGGAAAGAAGGGACCGAAAGGCAAATGCTCCTGCTGTGGCATGAAATCCGCGAGCCCATCCTTGTTTGGAATTTCGGAGTCCCGTGCCAATTGAAACGAGGAGCAATTTGTCTTTCCCCGAAGCCCACTGAAAGCGAAATCCGTCCAGAAGGGCGATCTTTAACAGTTCCAATGATGGGTTATTGGCTGTAGAAATTCCCCCATCTACAAATTGACCCTCTACAACAATAGTTTTTCCTGTTTGCGGATCGATCAAACGACCCACTTCTAGACATTCGGGGCGGAAATAATGGGGAGCCGCAGTGCTGGCTCGCACGATTTGCCAAAGGAGCATGTTGGCATTTCCAATACGCTGCTTGCCGAATACCGGTTGGAAATATGGGTCATTGGGATGATTGGTGAGTGGCCATGGGCTGCCGGTATCCATTCGTTTGGTCATGATCATCAGGCCCGTGAGAAGGGCAGGGGAGCCCAGCGTTGTTTCGGTTCCAAAGGTGTCTTGAAGTGCCGAGATCAAGGATTTAACTCCAAATTTTGGAATAAGGGCCCCTAGTCGGAAAAACGGTTTCTTGAATATTCTGGTGGCTAAATCTTTGTATAACGATTCAATTTTATCAACCGAAAATCCAAGGGCCAGCCCGGCAGCAATGATAGATCCTGTTGAAGTTCCCCCGATAAGATCAAAGTAATCCGCGAGGACAAAGTCAGGATTCTCATACCGGCTCCTCAAGGTCTTTTCAATTTTTTTTAAATATTGGAGAGTCAGGATTCCCCTAACCCCGCCGCCATCAAGAGAAAGAATTCGCTTTGGTCCATCAGATGGATCCAAATGGGTAAGTAATGGTCTGTGTGGATACATAGGCACTTCAATCGGGTAAGGCATGCTGAGTGATCATTGGCGGCCCCTTATCGAAATCAAAGATGATTCACCGCAATATTTAAGTGTAATTGTTAGTGCTGCCACCTGTATGGATTTATCAGGCAATGTTCTGACATTTCTTGAGAAAATGCAAGAAGGCATTTCAGAAAAGATGGGTAAAATTCCTTCAATCAAACGATTTTACAATGGATGTCCAGGAGTCCCACAGCCTGGCAAATTGATCTTGAAATTGGAGATTTGCAGGGAGATGTGATCGGTGGGAAAGGATTGTTTTCCTACTTGCGGTATAACGTGGTTCTGAATCGGGAGTGGTTACAAGAGCATCTTGACGTTGATCTCAAAGCCAGCGAAGTCAAAGGACTTCAGGAAATGGATAAACCCAAGAACATGAGCAACCTTGCCCTACTAGGGGCCATGGCCTCCAAGATTCAGATTCAGCCCAATCATTTTCCTGCTGAGTTTGATGTGTAGGCGTGCGGGGTAATCGCCAGGGGCGATTCAGTTGTTAACCCTGATTCGGCAATGTTTTGTTTTAGATCATAGGGAGTCCCCGAACAGCGCCTGGGCATCAGCTCACACCATGCCGTCAGGCAACCCATCAATCCAATTCCCAGGTTCATTCGCCCGTCGGTAGGCATAATCACGGTCAATTTTTTTGAGAATGGCTTTGCCTCCATTTACTCTCGTTTGAATCGTATCCTCGTTTTCTAACAGCATGGCCACCTCCATCTGTTTTGGGTGGATGACCTCAAAAGACTGATGCGGGTACCCTCAACCATTCCCCATAAGTCCAAAAGACAATGTGAAGCGGTTATGAATATTCAAATCAATATTGGCCGGGGTTCAACATTCTTAGCCTCTCTCGTGTAAATAGAGGATTCTCGGAGACGCCAATTATTTCTGAGGAGTCAATCTGAAGGGTTGGTTTAAGTTGTGGGAGGTTTCCACAACTCCTCAAAGGTTGAATTTTGTATGCTTAGACTTACAAGTGAAAATTTGGCAGAAGGGGTTTATTGTTTGAGTATTGTGCGAGTTCTAAATGGTTGGGATGCTAATGGGCCCCCAACCTTGCAGTTTTGTGAATTTTGAATGCAAACAGTTATACCTCGGTTTTTCCCTAACTTCTTCTTTGGAGAATAATTTTGTGTAAGGGGCAAAATTTAGGTGGGAAAAAACTACAGGCCAATGGCTCAGAGATTTTCAAGACAACAGGATGAAGGCGGCACCTTTCTGGCCAAAGGGGTGGCCATGCAAAGAATAGCCAAAATGGATGGTATCGTCCGGATTGACGGACCCTTCAACCCGGATTCAGCAGTAGAAATTTGTTACGGTGGGGGCTGGGCGTTCACTGATACCAGACTGCCGGAGGAATTAGCCCCGGCTGCTGGGGAGTGAGAGGCATCTGGTGGGTCGTCTTCATCCGTCAAGGTCCACACCAACTGCGCCGCAATCGGCAGCCCCTCGGAGAGCATCCGGAGCCGCGTCATGAACTCCGCCCGCTCCGTGCGCGGGACGGCCAATCGGACCTGCAGCCGTCGTCCCTGAGGAATCAGATCGGCTCCCACGAGGGCTTGTCAAGATAACTGTGTATCTGATTGTGAATTACTCTCTTGTGGGCACCCGATCTCCTAACAAGATCGCAAAT
>JAOUQB010000011.1 GCA_029879555.1 Nitrospirota bacterium
AAATTCAATTCAGGCCATGGACGAGCCCATTGGGCTTATTGGTCGCGGTGAGGTCTTGGTGTCCATCCCTTTCTTCTCAATGGCAACTGCTCCATACTTCCCTCTCATTGTTGATGATGCATTATTCTCATTTCTATCTAAGAGTCCTGGTAGGGTAAAGGAGAGCGAGACATGCGGCAGAAAAAATACGTCTATTTCTTCGGTGACGGTAAAGCTGAGGGATCGGGAAATATGAAGGAGCTCTTGGGTGGCAAGGGGTCTGGGTTGGCTGAGATGACCAACTTGAAGATTTCGGTGCCTTCCGGATTCACGATTACCACCGAGGCCTGTGTAGAATATTTCTATTCCAAAAAACGATATCCTGGTGGCATGTGGGATCAAGCGCTCCATGGTCTTCATAAGGTGGAAAAGACCATGAAGGCGCGATTGGGTGATGTTGACCATCCCTTATTGGTGTCTGTTCGGTCCGGGGCGAGAGCGTCCATGCCTGGCATGATGGACACGGTATTAAATCTTGGCCTGAACCAGCAGACAGTGCAAGGTCTTTCGAAGAAAACGAATAACCCCAGGTTCGCGGTGGATGCGTATCGGCGCTTCATCACGATGTTTTCGAGTGTGGTGATGGGCATGTCCCGCGAGGGTTTTGAAAAAGCCTTAGAGGCGGTGAAGCGCGCTGAAGGGGCCACTCATGATACGGATTTGCAGGAAGAAGCGTTGGGCGGTTTGGTTGAGCAATATTTAGCATTAGTCAAATTGGAAACGGGACGTGATTTTCCACAAGATCCCTTCGAGCAACTGAGAATGTCCATTAATGCCGTGTTTGATTCCTGGTTTGGTGACCGGGCAGTGACCTATCGGCGGCTCTATGACATTCCGGATGAATGGGGGACGGCGGTTAATGTGCAGTCCATGGTGTTTGGGAATATGGGGAATACGAGTGGAACTGGGGTCGCCTTTACTCGAAACCCAGCTAATGGCATGTCGACCTTTTTTGGAGAATGTCTTCTAAATGCGCAAGGAGAAGATGTGGTCGCCGGGATTCGGACGCCTTTGCCGGTAGGATCGTTACACGAAAGTCTCCCCAGTGCGTACAAAGACCTCATTAAAACCCAACGTATTCTTGAAAAACATTATCGGGACATGTTGGATCTTGAATTCACGATTCAAGAAGGTAAATTGTACATGTTGCAAACCCGGGTGGGAAAACGTACGGGGATTGCGGCCGTTCGCATTGCGGTGGATATGGTTCGAGAGGGTCTCATTGACCGGAAAGAAGCTGTCAAACGTGTAGCCCCAGAACAACTCTCCCAATATCTCTATCCCATATTTGAAAGCAGTGAAGAGGAAAAATTTCCATCAGTCGGCAAAGGATTGCCAGCTGGCCCAGGGGCTGCGGCAGGGCGAATCGCGCTCACCCCCGATCGAGCGGTGGAGTTGAAGGCCAAAGGCGAACGCGCCATTTTAGTTCGGCATGAAACCAGTCCTGATGATATTCACGGTATGCATGCGGCCGAAGGATTTTTGACGGCCAAAGGGGGAATGACCTCTCACGCGGCAGTCGTCGCCAGGCAGATGGGTAAAGTCTGTATTGCTGGTTGTGATGCGGTTGATGTCCTGCCAGATGGGACGGTGCAATTTGGCACGCTAATTTTATCTGAGGGAGAGTATATCTCTTTAAATGGCTTCACGGGGAAAGTGTATGTCGGGGATATTTCGGTGGTTGATTCAGAGGTGATTCAAGTCATTCAAGGTCGTATGGATTTCAAGGACTCGGAAAAATATCAGTATTTTTCCAAAATCTTAAAGTGGGCGGATGCGTTCCGTGGGTTGCGTGTCCGCTCGAATGCGGATGTGCCCGATCAAGCCCAGATTGCCCGTGGCTTTGGGGCGGAAGGAATCGGCCTCTGCCGCACGGAACATATGTTTTTTGCCGAGGATCGTGTATCCATCATGCAGCAAATGATTTTGGCCTCCTCTCGCGAGGAACGGGAGCTGTATTTGGAGCAGTTGCTTCCCCTGCAGCGGCAGGATTTCATCGGGCTTTATCGTGAGATGAAGGGATTCCCGGTCACCATTCGTTTATTGGACCCCCCGCTCCATGAATTTTTGCCGAAGCGAGAACAGTTGTTGGTGGAGCTGGCCAAACTGGAGCTCACGAACGGCGATCCAGCAGAAATGAAAGAGAAACAACGGATCTTAGATCGAGTGGAGGAGCTCCACGAATATAATCCTATGCTGGGCCTTCGAGGGTGTCGTTTAGGGATCACGATGCCGGAGATCACCAGAATGCAAGTCCGAGCCATTTTCGAGGCAGCTTGCGAAGTGGCCAGGGAAGGCAAGAAAATTGTTCCGGAGATCATGATTCCGTTGGTCGGCATGGCTTCGGAAATGAAAGCCCAAAAAGAACTCATTCGGGAAGTGGCTCAACACACCATGGCGCAATATGGCATGAAATTGAATTATTTGGTGGGGACGATGATTGAATTGCCACGTGCGGCGATTACAGCCGGGCAAATTGCCAAAGATGCGGAATTCTTCTCCTTTGGGACGAATGATTTGACCCAAACCACATTTGGGTTTTCGCGCGACGACGCCGGGCCCTACATCGGGTTTTATCTGGATCGGCAGGACCGATGCCCGGTCTGTCAGCGCAACAATGTGGATTGGAAAAAAATGGTCTGCCGGATGTGCAAAGCCACCATCGACAAGAAGGCCGAGAATATTTTAGATGCCGATCCGTTTGCCGTGTTGGACCAAGAAGGCGTGGGGGCGTTGATGAAGTTGGCCATTCAGGATGGTCGGAACACTCGCCCAAGCATTAAGTTGGGGATTTGTGGTGAACATGGAGGTGAGCCGAGTTCGGTTATGTTCTGCCATGAATTAGGGCTGAACTATGTGAGCTGCTCACCCTATCGTGTGCCCATTGCACGGCTGGCTGCGGCCCAAGCGGCGTTGGCCGTTCTTGAGCGACGTGAGGGTCAGCCTTCGGTCAAGAAAACGGGTAAGGCAAAACAGACCGCGACTAACAAACCGACTAAGTCTGTCGCCAAAAAGAAAGCACACACGAAAAAAGCAACGACAAAGAAAATTGCCACTAAAAAAGTTGCAGCCAAAAAGGCGGCAGTGAAAAAAAAGGCAGTCACGAAATCTGCGCCTCGTAAGAAATCCTCAACCTCCTCAAAACGACGGTGACCACCGTCCCATCCGATCATCTCTACATGAAGCGCGCCCTTTCCCTGGCAGCCAGGGGGAAAGGGAAGACCAGTCCGAACCCCATGGTGGGGGCCGTCATCGTGAGTCACGGTCACGTGGTCGGCGAAGCGTATCATCAACAGGCAGGAAAACCGCATGCAGAAATTTTGGCGCTTCACCGAGCGGGACCGCGTGCGCGAGGTGGCGTTCTCTATGTCACGTTGGAGCCCTGTTGCCATAGTCGTAAACGTACGCCGCCTTGTGTGCCACTCCTGATTCAGTCTGGTCTCTCGCGAATCTGTGTGGCGATGGCCGATCCCAATCCGCAGGTGAGCGGCCAGGGTATTCATATGCTCAAACGTGCCAGACTTCAAGTCACGGTGGGTGTGTTGGAAGATGAAGCTCAGCAGCTTAATGAAGTGTATCGACAGTGGATGATGACGGGACGACCATTTGTCATCTTGAAAGGGGCGATGACGTTGGATGGTAAAATTGCGACGGCAACCGGAGACTCAAAATGGATCACCGGGGAAGAGGCGCGACAAGATGTCCATCGTCTTCGAAGTCAGGTGGATGCGGTGATGGTGGGGATTGGCACTGTCCTGGCTGATAACCCTGACCTCTCAGCGAGAGGCTCCGGGAATGCCTCAAGGGAACGAAGAGGCCGACAACCGGTCCGTGTCGTCTTGGATAGTCAATTGCAAATTCCCGCGACGGCAAAAGTTGTACAATGGGTCCATGAGCAACCGACCATTGTGTGTACGACCACTCAGGCCTCGCCTCGAAAAATTCACACATTACAAAAGCAGGGCGTACAAGTATGGGTCGTACCTCAGAAACAGGGCAAGGTTTCCTTGAAAGCGGCATTAGGAAAATTAGGGCAAGCCGGGATGTCCTCGGTCTTGTTAGAGGGTGGGAGTACCGTCAATGCCACAGCCCTTCACGAGGGTTTAGTCAATCAGGTACGATTGTATATGGCTCCCGTCTTAATGGGAGGCCAGGATGCCAAAGGCTTGATTGGGGGGGGCTCTCCTAGGAGGCTAGAACAGAGTTGGTGCCTTGTGAATCCAGAACTCACAAAGATTGGGAAAGACTGGCTGGTGAAGGCGAATATCGGTTCTCGAAAATAGGAGCAACTATCCAGACATTTTTGCCTGACGTGTGATTTGAAGCCGTAAGCCACAGACCCTGTGACAGATATGCCAATGAACGAAAAACCGATGGGAGGTCACTAGCCCATGACAAGCCTGAGCCCCACTGACCACCAAGACTTAACGAGAGCGGTGGACCTTCTCGAAAATCCATCCTTTGCAGCGAAGGTGACGAATCTCATCGGAGCGCCGGTAGAAAAAGCCATCACGATGCTGCCTAATGGCGTGTCTGAAAAGTTAGTGGGCACCACGCACAAAGCCTTATCCAAAGCCATGGATTTAGCCGTTTCGACGCTGGATGAACGCTATCGAGGCGAATCTGCCGATGGCGCCCATCGAGTCATGACCACCGTGAGCGGTGCCGTAGGAGGAGCCTTTGGGTTAATGGCGCTGACCGTGGAGTTGCCGATCTCAACGACCATTATGTTGCGGTCCATTGCTGATATCGCCAGAAGTGAGGGCGCACCACTTTCTGATGCGGCGACCAAGTTAGCCTGCTTAGAAGTGTTTGCATTGGGTGGGACCAAACACGATGATGATGGCGTCGATACAGGATATTTTGCGGTCCGTGCCGCCTTAGCGGGGGCGATGACGGAGGCCGTGAAGTATTTGGCCGAGCATGGATTGTCGAGTTCCGGAGCTCCGGTGCTCGTCAGGTTTCTCGCCAAAATTGCCTCGCGATACAGTATCCAAGTCACAGAGAAAGCGGCGGCTCAGGCGATTCCTTTAGTCGGTGCTGCGGGTGGGGCCACGATCAATTTGTTGTTTATGGATCATTTTCAGAATATGGCACGCGGACATTTTATCGTGCGCCGGTTAGAGCGAACCTATGGCAAAGACCTCATTCGAGAAGCCTATCAACGGTTAGCGTCGAGAAACTAAGGAGATCGCAAATATGCCGTATAGTTTTTTAATTTTTGGATTGCTCTTTCTCGCCTCCTGTACGCAGGAAACCCAAAATAAAATCGGACGGGCGGTACAGAACTGGACGGGCACTGATGGGGTGTTGGAAGTGTATGCGGGAGAAAAACTCGTCAAGCGATTTTTGAAAATTGACAAATTAACGACCGCCACGGGTACGGAAGATGGCCAGCCACGTCCGTACCGTTTTGGCTATGGGGTCTTGGATGCCAACTTGAATGGTCTTAAAGATCCTGGTGAGCAAAAAGTCTATTTCGAATTCAGCGACTACTCGACTCCGTATATCTTTTACGAAAGCCCGACCTAATCCCTCGCAATAGATATTTTCTTTTTTCATGCCATTCAAGGGGTTCATGAAGCTGCGCTCTGCTCCCTTTTGTTGTCTTTTCCAAGCCGTATGCTGGGGTGTCATGTTCTTTGGCCTCCAAACCGCCTTTGCCCTTGAGCCTTCACCTCTTGGTTCCTTGGTCCGAGACTATATTCGCGGAGGATCAGCCGAATCTTCTCAGGAGATTCTTCAGGCAATCCTTCAACATCCCGATGCCAATTTCCACACGGTAGAAGCGGCGATCCGTCAGGCCCCGCGCTATTCGAACGCTCCGGTTGGTGCGCAACCTAAACGATTGGTAACGGTACGAGGTCAGGATGCCTCGTTTGCGTTGTATGTGCCTCCTACCTATACCCCTGAGCGAGCCTATCCCCTGATTGTGTGTTTGCATGGGGCGGGGTTTACTGGCGAAGCCTATCTGGATCGATGGGTCCCGCGCTTAGAGAATCGATATATCCTGGCTTGTCCCACAATTTCTATGGGGGCCTGGTGGACGCGATTTGGCGAAGATCTCACCTTGGCAGTTTTGGGAAATGTTTCGGAGGAATATCACATCGATCCCGACCGGGTTTTTCTAACGGGTATGTCGAATGGCGGAATCGGCACGTGGATCATTGGGATGCACCATGCCGACATTTTTGCGGGTATTGCGCCCATGGCCAGTGGCATTGACGATGTCTTATTTCCTTTTCTAGCAAATTTGACGCAGACCCCGGTTTACGTGATTCATGGGGCGGAAGATCAGGTTATGCCCGTAGAGCTTAGTCGGAACTTGGTGAAAGAAATGACACGGCTCGGGATTCCTCATCTCTATCACGAACATCAATGGACGCATCCACATGCCGGTGGCCATTTCTTTCCTCGACAGGAATTGCCGGAGTTGATTGCCTGGTTTGATCAGCAGCGACAAATGTCATTGCCAAGAAAGGTTACAGTGGTCAGAGATGCGACGCATCTGACGCCATTCTCTTGGGTGCGGATTGATTCGACCGATCAGATTGCCGCCTTCACCGAGAACCTAATTGATAGTCGTGATGAAATGATCACGGGAGGGATTTTCGCCAAGCTTCATGCCGAGATTACTACCTCCAACACCATCGTTGTGACTGCCAATCGAATCAGGCGTTATACGGTTTTTCTCAATCAGGACCTGGTGGATTTCTCCAAACCTGTGACCGTGGAAACGAATGGGAAGATTTCGTTTGAAGGGATGGTAGAGCCCAGTATCGAAACCCTTCTTCAAGAAGTTCGAAGCGGCCCAGACACTCATATCCTTTTCCCCGCCAAACTCATCATTAACTTGCCATCATTCCAGTGAATATTGCTTCTTGTAGGGAAAGGCGAAGATCGAAAAAGCAAGAGTCAGGATGTTGAGTTCGATGAGTTGTGGCAGTGTTGTTCGCGGATGGTGAGGGCTTCGGGCATCCATTTTTCGAATTGTTTAATGCGGGTTTCGTGGCTGGGATGGGTGGACATAAATTCTGCCGGTTGCTGCCCCTGGCTCATCTCCCCCATGCGCTCCCACAAGCGGGGCGCTTCGGTCGGATCGAAACATGCGCGGGCGACGAATAAGAGCCCCATATAGTCGGCTTCCGACTCATGGTCCCGTGAAAAGGGTAGGAGAACCCCGTATTGGGCGCCAACGCCTAAGGCGCCCATGACCGCGCGTTGCGTTTGATAATCCATATCTCCCAAGGCCACGCTGGCCGCCATCGATCCAATCTGGACTAACTTTTGGTAGGCCATTCGTTCTGCCCCATGCCGGGCAATGGCATGGGCAATTTCATGGCCCATGACGACGGCCAAGCCATTGGCATTTTCTGCCACAGGAAATAACCCCGTATAGACCGCTGTTTTCCCGCCTGGTAACGCAAACGCATTGGCCTGGTCGGATTGAATGACATTAAATTCCCAGTCAAACCCTGGATCCACATCTGCGGCGGCATTGGCTAATTTCCGACCAATGGTTCTGATGAGGTCCACTGCTTCTCCTTGGGGAACCACTTGGGATTGGCTGAGAATATCTTGGTAGGATTGCAAGCCTAACGACATTTCCTGCTCACGGGTCATATCCACGAGATGTGTGCGCCCGGTGATGGGGACGGCTTCTTGATTCGAGACGTAATAGTACAGGCCGTAGATGGCAAACAGCGCAATGGGAATCAAGCGGACTTTCCAGCTCATGCGTTGGCGTGGCTGGCCACCCATTCCGCGTCTTTGGCCAAATGGTCCTAGGCGCATAGCGTGCTCATTCCCAGTGAAGGCCGTGCAGGTTGACCTGCTAGAGACATGCTCATGCTCCGAAAAATTTCTTGGCCGCGATACCGAGCAGATCGTCGGCAATGGATCCATCTCCATCAAAGTCTAGAAGGGACGTGAGCCCTCCTAATCCTGAAGGTTGCGCTTGGGCCTGGGCTCCGAGCATGCCTGAACCAGTGGCCTTTTGACTGAGCGCACCCATCGCCAGTGAAGCCACCATGGGCAACATTTGCTTCAGGATATCTTCCCCAATCCCGGTGTTTGCCGCAGCCTTGGAGGCGATACCCCGGCTGACCTCTTTGCTGCCGAACACATGCCCTAATATCCCGTTGCCATCTTGAATGCTCTCTGCACGGCCCAGTAACTTCGGTTGTTCCAGATATCGTTGGTGATTGCCTTTTCCCAGGGCTCCTAACAATGCCCCTAAGCCATCACCTGAAGATCCGTTATTGCCAATGGCTCGGGCCACCGCCGGTAACAATTGGCCCAGGGCGTTTTGTGTTTGTGATTCCCCAAGACCGAGGGATTTGGACATGTTTTGAACAACTGCACCACCGCCTGCGTTCAGAATCGTCTCTAAAAGATTCATGAGAAAAACTCCTTTCGCCAGAATGAAGGAATAAAAAGGAAAATGTATGTGCCTTTAAGACTTTCACAAACGAGAGGGGAAGGAAAGCTTACGTTAAGCCGGGGAAAAGTGCTATACGGGATTTCACTGAGAAAAAAAGGCTTGTTGAAACTCGCTTAGGTGTAGAGGCTTAAGGGCTGACAGGGTTATCTGGCCAAAACCCACTATGGCGTTGAGAGAGGATAGGCTGAGGGAATAGGTGATATTGACTGGGCGTCAAGAAATATTGGGTATCATGTATTCGTAGCCTTTCGATGATGTTGTTGGTGGGCGATTCCAAATCCAAGACAGGCAAGGCCAAAGATAGGAATCATGAAGAGGTCTTCGCGCAAAGGACGGATGACGGCATGAATATTAGGTGCGAATGGGAGAAAACCAACGGCTATGGTTGGAAAAACTTCTTGATCCGTAAGGGTCCTAAGATCGGCAATTCCCGCATTCACAATGGTCGTGCCCTGCCTTAACTCATCAGACTCCAAAAAGCGATAGGTTACAGCGACTTGTCTTGTTGAGGAGGTTGAGGTAAGGGAGCCTCTCGGGCGATAGCCGGGCCGATCGGCTAAGGGCTTTGCTTCGATCCCTTCTGCCATGACGGGTTGGCCGAGTATCCCAAGCAGAACCTGCTGGCCTTCTTGATAGAACCAGCCACCGATGAAAAATATTCCCAATCCTAGCAGGAGGAGAGAGGATGGGAGGTGGGATGAAAGAAGGGGAACCTCAAGGATGAATGGCTTCTTTCCTTTCAGGTTCCCCTTCTTGGCACTGATTACGGTAACGGAATTCGGATTTTTTGTCCGGGATAGATCAAATTGGCATCTTTAATGACTTCCCGATTGGCCTCAAAAATTTTGGGGTAGGCCATCGCATCCCCTAAATATTTCTTGGCAATTTTTGAAAGGGTATCGCCAGATTGGATGATATAGTATTCGACCTTGGCTTTTTGCTCAGGGGCGGTTAGTTTTTCAGCAAACACCTCAGCAACCCCTTTGACATTGCCCGCTAACAATACGGCTTTTTCTTTGGTTTCTGGGCTGGGTGCTTGGCCGGCCAGAAAGACCTTCCCGTCGTCTTCCTGAAATTCAACGGTTAAGTTGGTAATGCCAAGTCCGCGGGATTCGAGATGTTCCCGAATTTTTGCGGCGGGATCGTCCTTGCTTCCAAATACTTTTTCTCCGATGCTTTTGACGAAATCAAATAATCCCATTGAAATCCTCCTGCAGATAGGGAATTGGTGAGAGAGGGGGATTGAATTGTCATGCCACCATATCGGGTCTGTCGCTATTAGTAAAGATCCTGGTGCGGAGATTGTTGAGGGGGGATGATGAGGCTCTTGAGAAATATCTTCAGGCATGATTTCATAGAAAGGCTGGGGAAACATCACGGGTGTTGTGTCGCGGTGGGTATCTCTGGCCCATCGCTATTCCCTCATCACATCTCACGGCCTATCAGAATGCCGGTGATCGGCATGGGCATCAAGGGGGCGCTATGAATTCAGAAAAATCTCATGCGGACCATTCGTCACCGCGGTTCAGCGGGAAACAAGTCGTGCTCTTTGTTGGCCTGGCGGTGTTGGCGACTGCGTTGGTGACCACGTGGTGGGTCAATCAATATTTATATGCGGCAACCTTTGAACCGACGCGGTTAACCGAATCCGAGCAACGGACCTTGGACCGTAAAATGACGCAATTAGGACAAATCGAGACGCCGATATCCTCTTCTTCAACTTCAAAGGGTGCTTCCTCTGAGGAGCCACTTGTGCCCGAACCGTATTCGGAGGAGGGGGCTTCTCGAGAAATTTTGTTGACGGAGCGTGAAGTGAATGCGCTGATTGCAAAGGATGTCGAGATGTCCAGGTATGTGGCGGTGGATCTTTCGGACAACCTCGTCAGTGTGAAATTGGTCGTGCCTGTGAATGACGACGTGCCGGTTGTGGGTGGGAAAACGTTGAAACTCAATTTTGGAGTTGCACTAAGTTACGCCCATGGCAAACCGGTTGTGGCGATGCAGGGGATCAGTTTAGGGGGCGTGCCATTACCCAGCGCCTGGTGGGGCGATATTAAACATCTTAATTTGGTGGAAGAATTTGGCGGAGCCGGCGGGTTTTGGGATCAATTCGCCAAAGGGGTGGAAGATTTGACCATCCACGACGGCCAATTACGCATCCAACTTAAGGAATAAATCTTTCCGGCGTCTATTAGTTAACTCAACTGCGAAGGTGCGAGTCTCACGGAAGTACCAGCCAGGGCATGGGAGGTAAGACGGCCCAATACAACGCCTGGGCATCTTTTGGTTCCATGGACAGGACGAGATAGGGCTGTGAAGGTTGGCCGAACGCCTCTTTCCATGTCGAAACATTGGCGGTCACTCGGCCGGTCCAATTCGCCATCTGTTGGAACGCATTGTCCCAAAAAGAGGGGAGGTGATGCGTTTGAATAATCACCATCATTCGGTCATCCAAAACTAATTCATACCGAAGAGGCATATCCTCGACAGTTTGGGCTTTGGGTGCGGATACCTGGGAGGATTGGTCCTCTTCGCGAGTCGCCTCAGCCGTTTTCTCAGGAATCGGAGGTGGTGAAAGGGTGAGGGGCGAAATCATGGGGTCTTTGGTGGCGAGGGAAAAACTGGAAGGCTGGGGAATCGAATTTCCTATCCAGGCAATGTCATGGAACGGAAAGGTTCGCAAGGTCATCCCTCGAGCTTTCAAGATGCCTAACTTACGGGGAATATCGATGATCATGTACAACGATTTAGTTTTAGCGATCGGCAATTCCATTGTAACCGAAGGAGGAGGTGTGACTTTTGGGGTTGGAGCGGCGAGCGAACGGGGGGGCTCTAGTCCAAAGAGGCAGAGTCCTACCCAGAGCACACTCATGAAACTCGAACGGAAGATGGAAGACGTCATCACGGCAGGTCGCGGGTGGCTAGTAAATAATGAGTGTGGACCCCGTTGGCACATGACGATAGAGATATTCTAAATCGGTATCACCCAAACGGATGCAGCCATGGGTGACATTCGTTCCTAATAATCGTGTGTAGAGGGTGCCATGAATGAAATAACCATTACCAAATCCCAGGGCATAGTCCCCCAGCACCCCCGTTTCAAGGCGGTCTTTGGGTTTGGTGGGAACGGATTCTCCCTCTTCGATAAAGGCCCAGTCCGGTTTAACCCAAACGGGATTTTTAATTTTGTTGAGGATCGTATAGACCCCGCGCGGAGTTTCAAACACCCAACCTTTATTCGGATCTCTGGGGTCTTGCAGGCTTGCGCCACTGCCAGTCGAGGCTACGGCCGTATGAATGATTGTCTCGCCCTCTCGTACTTCCAGCCTATTTTGCGCAGTATCAACGACCACATACATGCCCTTGGGAGCGAGTCCTTGCATGGAAGTGCGGATAGGAAAGGGCCGAGCAGAAACCTTGGCAGTGGAAATCGCCGCGTCATTTTTCTGGAGATGTTTCTTAGGTGAGGTAAGGCTAGTGGCCAGAGATGCCGTTGTGATGACAGGAAGGGTAATGAGCATCAGCCAGAGAAGGGCCTTCACGAATGGCGCTTGAAAAATTGAGTGTCGAGAATTAGGGCTTGGCATACAAGTCTGCTCGTTGGGAGCTTGGTTCTTTTTCATGTACGTTACGGCGTTGGATATGGTCTTCCAAGGTATGGAGGGTGCTTACCACTTCGTTGTTAGTATCGAGCGCACCAACGATCGTAATCGGTCCTCCCAAGGCCATGCGTTGAAACACGTGTTCCATCGCCTCGTTCTCCAGGGCAATGCATCCATTGGTACGATCGTCGGAATTGAGGTTTTTGCCATGGATTTCAATGGCGCTACCCACAGTTCTTCCTTCAGGAATTTCCCCCAAAGCTTGGAGCTCTTGGAAGCGGTTTTGATGTTCTGGACTGGGATAGTTGATGAGCAGGGCGCGATAAAATTTGGTTTCTTCACCCCCTTTTTTCCGAATCACACGAAATCGTCCTTCGGGTGTCGCCCCGTCTCCTTCAAATTGTTTGTCCAGTAAACCGGAAAAACCCAAATCAACCGGATACTCGGCGACCACCTGACCCTGACGATAGAGTAATAATTTTCGAGAGGCCTTGTGAGTGATAATCGCTGCCCCACCCGTTGCAGTTGACCATTGAATGGTGTCCTGTGCCCATTGATTCCAGCGAGCCAGTTGTTCAGAGTCAGAGTACCGATGCATCTGTTCAACCATATGCTTCTCGACAGTTTGGAGGGATGAGACCGCATTCTTCACGGCCAGCCGAGCTTTCCCAAACTGACCGGCCTCTAATCGTGTGGAGGCCTCGTTCAACAGGCCTTCGGCATGAGAAAGAGTTGAGACGTCCGGGCCCATTTCAAATAACGAGGTGAGGGATCGTAATCGGGAGACCTGGTCATATTCGGGGCGAATCAGATCATCAATGTCCATTCGAAGGGCCAATGATTTTTGGCGGATCGCCTCCAAGAGAAGGGTGCCTTCACTCATCAATTCGTTGTATCTCTGGTGAAAGGTGGTTCCATCTTTGGGAAACCACCATTGATTGACAGCTGTCCGCCAGTCGTGACGAATTTCAAGGAGCCGGTGATGGAACTGTTGATACTGATCCGGGAATAACTGGTGGCCGCCTTGAACGAAGAGTGTGCGATCTAAGGTTTCAACTTCGACTGGAAACCGTTCGGGATAGTCAGGAGTTCCCCACCAAGAATACGCCAAGACGGGAATGCCAATGAAGGTCACGGTTAATATCAACGGCCATAGCCGTTTCAGGATAGTTCCCCATTCGAGCCGTAGGATCTTCACCTTATACCTGAACTTTCTCCGCCTGACTGACGGTAGAAAGGATGCGTTCGTGAATCGCCAATGCGACGGTTTCCACCACGTGGGCGGTACTCATGACTTGGATGTAGTCCCCTTGGCTCAGCATTCCTGTTTCAATGGTATTGAGCAGGGCCTCTGCTCCTTGTAGGGCCTTCTGCAATTCATGGAACTGTTGTGGTTCAGGGAGATGGGCTCGTCGTTCCAGAAGAAGCGCTTGGGTTTGCTGAATATTTTGCCTGGCTAAGATCAGGGCGATCTGGGCATTGTTTTTGGTTTCTTCAAGGTTCAACGAGGCCTCAGATTTCGCCTGATCCGCTTGCGCCAGTGCCAGGTCTAACATCCGTTTTCCTTGAGCGTAGGTTCTCCACCATGCGAACTTGGCATCTTGGTTATCTAGTTCGTTAATCGCTTGGCTATATGAAAGCTCCGCTTGCTGCAATTGTTCATAGGCGTATTCTTGGGCGCCAGACAAGCGGGCGTCGTGTAATGTTCGCAAGACCGCATCGATTTGCCCCGAAGGCCGTTCGGCGCATCCCTGAGTGACAAGGGTTCCGGCAATGGCCAGGAGTAGGCACCATTCCCAAAATTTCAGCCGTAAAGATTGTGTCTGCATGTCTCGCTTCTGATTCAACAAGATTGTGTCTATGCTCTAAATAAAACAGGGGCCAAACGATTTGGCCCCTGCCGTGTTTCCCATTGGTTTGCTGGAGATGAATGTGCTAGCAGGGATTCTTTCTCAGCCAACCTAGAAGGAAATTGATTCTACTTTCCGAATGGCTTCTTGGCCGGAGCGCCTTGTGGTTTTCCTGCTGGTGCGGCTGAAGGTTTTCCGGTTGGCATGGCTTTGGGTTGATTTTTTTGATTGGGTTGGTTCATGGAAGGCCCTCCTTATGGGTTGCGTAAATCAATATGATTTACTCCTGAGTATCAACAGCAAAGGTAATGCCAGATTGTTGGATGCGGGCAGGCCTCAATAACCCAAGATATCTTAGGAAAATAGCAATGGAGCTAGTCGATAGAGATAATTCGAAAGACAAGCTGTCCAAATGAAGAAATTTTGTCTCTGCTGCGTTGGATGCTTGAGAGCGCTGAAAGGATGAAGATCTTATTCAATAACCTGACGGGACAAGCCAATGGGAGAAGGTTGGACAACCGATTCCCGTTGAGTGTGATGCTGTTGAATAGGCTCCAAGGTCTTGGAGACGGGGTTAATGGGATCGAGTGTGCCGACGATGACCACGGGAGTGTTCAATGGAATAAGGGGAAAGAGAGTATCCATGGTGGCGTTGTTTAAGGCAACGCACCCGTTCGTGAGCTCTCGTTGTCCTGGCCGTTGCCCGTGGATTTCAATGAGGCCTCCGATTCCTCGATTGCCCGGGATTAATCCCTGGGCTCGAGCATGTGAAAATCGGTGTTGGTGGGCAGGGGTCGGGAAATCCAGCAGAAAGGCTTTATGAAATTTCGTTTCTCCCTTGTGTTTCTTTTGAACAATATGAAAGAGGCCTTCCGGTGTCGCGCCATCCCCTTCGTAAAGTTTGTCTTGGAGCCCGGAGAAACCGAGGTCGGTAGGATACTCATGCCGAAGGAGCCCGCCTTGATAGAACTGAAGTTTCCGGGACGCTTTAATCACCACCATCGCCGAGCCACCTGTTTGGCGTGAATGTTCGATGGTGTCCTTCACCCATCTCGCCCACTGTGCGATCTTTTTCTCATTGGAGTAGCGAATCATTTGACGGATGAGAATTTCCTCGATAGGCCGAATGACGACCTGGGCTTGCATCAATAGGTGCGGGACGGCATCAAGCTGACCTTGAGCCAAATGAGAGAGTCCTTGAGCGAGATAACTCTCGGCGTGGGAGAGCGGGGTGCGTTTCCCACGGAAATCGAACAATCCATTGAGGCGGCGTAATCTAACGAGTTGGGCCTGTTCCGCTTTGAGCGAGTCTTTGAGCCCATTTTGCTGGAAGAGAGCTTTCTTTTCAGTATCCGTCAGTAAGGTGGCGCCCAATTGCATGAGTTGTTGATTCGTATCAGTGAATTCTTCAAGGGTCCAGGTTGCCCACCACCGCGTAACTTCGACACGCCAATGTTGACGGAAATCGGTGACTTCCTGGTGAAAGGCGGCATATTGCTTGGGGAACAAATTTGCGCCCCCAGCCAGCCAAATTTGGCGGTCTAGGTGTTCGACGGCTGTGGGAAATGTGGGAGGAAGACCTGGCGCACGCCACCAGAGAATCAGAAGAGCGGAAAGAAGAAACAGGACTCCGGCTCCCAGCCAACACGACTGTCGTTTGGCCAGCGTGGGGCCAGAGCCCTGATCTCTCACTGATTAAGCTTTGACCTTTCCAGCTTTTTGCATGGCATGGGCGACTTGTTCGTTAACTCGAGTGGCTAGGGCTAAAACGGATTCCGCTTTGGCTTTCACGCCCAAGTAATCTTCTTTGGCCATAATCGGATCAATTTCGCCAAGCGTGGTGTCTGCCGCTTGAAGATCGCCGTGTAAGGCTTGTAGGTCGGCTTGTGTCCCTTTTCCTCTTGGAGCTTGAGCCAAGAGATTTTTGGCATCAGCCAAGGTAGTTTTGGCCAGCACAACCGCGGCTTCTGCATCCATTTTAGCTTGTTGTTTATTGGCAATGGCTTTGGTCTTGGCTTGTTCGGCATTGGTCACCACTTTTGCCAAGATCGCATTGGCTTCGTCGTAATTTCGCATGAGGACAAAGGCCTGGTCCTGTGTGGTAATTTCTTCTTGGGCTTTTTGGTATTCGTCTTCAGCCAGGCGTAAATCCTCCGACGCATAATCAGTTGCACCGGCTTCTTTGGCAGCCTGAATAGCTTGTAAGGCCTGATCGGTGACTTGGACGGGTTTTTCAGCACACCCCCAAGCAAGGGTTCCGCAAAGAATGGCGAGAGTTCCTGTCCGAATGATTGTTGATGCAGCGTTCATCTGTCTTTCGACCTCCTAGTGTTTTTTGGGGGGTGAACAGCCCCTGAATAAAGTGAAGAGAGACCGGATTGACCTTCAACGAATATTGAAGGACCGAGGATGTTCATGTTCCAGGTCATGATGGATAGCAAAGGTAATGCCAAGAAATGCTTCGGTAGAATGTCTTCAAAGCCTCAAAATGGTCTGTAAATAAGAGGAATGCATCAAAGAGTGACGATGCACCGTGGACAGGTTGTCCATGCGAAGAAATCTTGTCCAAGGGTGATGGGATTTTGTATGACTAATGTGGGTACTCGAGCGGCGCTCGTGGGGAGATTTTGGAGATGGGAAAATTATGAAAAACTGGCAGTCCGGACAACTTGAGTCCTCGATATAGAGGCTGGAGGTGGGAAGGTGCCCCACTTCACAAAGGATCGTGGATGAGACCGCATGTCTTTGAGGGGGTTCTTCAACCCACCATGGGGCCGTGCCCTGGTGGGTTGAGGCATTCTATGAGGAAGGCTTGGTCTTAGCCCACCAATTCAGCGACAGGCTTCTGGGAAGAACGATGAATATATTTTCGGGATTGTGTCCAGCGACGGTGAGATGATGGCGTGGGTTTCAATGTTGGCTGCTGGTTGATAGATGATTGCGAATCTTTCGTTATGGCCAAAGTATCCTCAGCCTGTTGTAGCTCTTTGAGGCGAGAATGATGTTGCTCCAATTCCCAAGCTACCGCCTTGGTGAGTTGAGCAATCTTGGCGCTTAGTTGATCCATGGTGCGCTCATGATGTTTCACTTCACTGTTTCTGGCCACACTAATGTACTTGGCGTCTGCGTATGTCATCTTGATGGTTCCTCCTCCTGTGGTAATGATTCTTCAACCTGACCAATTCATCAATTCCGGATCTGCGGATGGTAGAGGGATACATCAAGCAAAAGTATTGCCAGGATTGATGGAGGTGACAGTGAGCCGTACAATCGCTTGATCTTCTTCGTGAATTTGTCTGGGTGCCTGTATGCCAGGGAGAGAAAGAAAGCTGTGACTCTCGGCAATCGTTAATCTGGATGACAAGAAGGATGGAATCGTGTCGAGAAGTGAGAAGATTGGCAAATGTTGCACGAAATTGGACAGTGTCCGCAAAGAACAAAGAAAACTTGTTCGACACTTTGATCAATGTGCAGTCGAGATGTATAGCGTTGGAACAGCGCCAAGATCATGCCGACCGGTGTGTTGAAGATTTTTGGGGATATTTTTGTTGGTCTGTGAGGGTTTATGGCGATTTCTGATCGTCCTGCTCTAGGGGGCGGCATTTTTTCCGAAAGGGTATCGTAGATCAGCGATGGTTGGTATTGTTGGAGAATGGTGCAAGCCATTTGAACGGGAAGGACTGGACTCATGCCCAAAGCGTTTACGAGTAAGCAGTTTCAGCTTAGTCTATTGGATCTTATGGGCCGGAAGGATCACTGGGCCTGGCCGCAGTTTGTAGGACCCTCCATTTCCAAACCCCAACTCAAAATTCATTATCAGCAAGAATATGCGGTGTATGTTCGTGATTTCCCCGTTTTTCTCGCGCGCATTCATGGGAAGAACCCACCCCTGGGCGTGCGAAGAATGTTGGCGGAAAATATCTTTGAAGAAGATACGGGACAATTGTCATTGGGTCGATCCCATCCTGACCTCTTTCTCCAAATGATGGAAGGCTTAGGATTTCCTCAGAAGGATTTTATTGACATCACGCTCCTCCCCGCGACGCAACGATATCGGCGATGGCTGGATCGGATGTCCAATCATCCGGATTGGGTGGTCGGGGCTGCGGT
>JAOUQB010000172.1 GCA_029879555.1 Nitrospirota bacterium
GGACGACTCGATCGGCGGCGGCGGCAGCATCTCGAACGAATTTGGTATTTTTCTTGAGTTCTTCGACGGCTCCTTCAATATAGGCATATCCTTTTTTTTGTAATTCTGCCTTTTTGGCTTGTGCCTGGAAGTATGTTTTACAGGTTTGAATGGTAGCTTGCTGTGCGAAGTACGCTGCCTTCGCGGCTGTTTCATTGGCGAGGCGTTCGGCCTCTTGCTTGGCTTTTATTGCAGCAATTCTGGCGGACTCGGCCGTCCTGGCCGCGGTAGCCCGTGCTGCACTGGCCTTTGCGGCGGCACGGGCACGAGCCCTGGCTGCGGCTTTTTTTGCCCGGGCTTTGGCTTTGCTAGCCCAGCCGCGGGGGCGCACTCCGTCATAGGTGCCGTTGGCCTCAAGACTGGTCCCATCCGGGAGGAGCAATTGCACGTAATGGAGATTGAGCTCGGCCGCATTATCACCCGGTATCGACAACGCGATGGGGATTTCTGCCCCGACTTCATGCGTCCCTTTTTCGCTTTCAAGTAGAAGAGCATTCTCTCGCTCTTTCCCTGGAATAAGCTTGATCCATTCTTCGGCGGCTTCCACTGTATATTGTCCCGCATCGGCAATGACCGGACTGCCATCGGTCCCAAGGAAATACACCCGTTTTTCAAGAATAATGGTGGTGGGTTCATCTGAAATGGAGGCCTGAACGGAGAGTAGTGGAGACAAGAGGGTACAGGCCACTAAAATACCAAAGAATTTTTTCAAAAAGGGGGCTCGCATGATTTTTCCCTTTTTTTTTAGGAGATGACAAAACGCCCACATGTTCGTTGTTATCTGATGAGTCGTAATGAGGTGGCCAATGGTTCAGTTGCAGTGAACGGCAAAATAATTAGAGTGGCATGCTTGGAGATGACCGTCATTTTCGCCTGCTTAACTAGTCATGTCTCTCCTTTAAAAATGGCCACCACCTCCACCTTGAAGCGTGATCCGGCCTAATGGCCCAGCCGACATGACGGAATTGGCTAGCCCGGCGCCCACACCAGGTCCTACCACGACACCAACTACGCGCACATGTGGCTTAAGGCCTATGAAGAAATCGATTCCAATGTTTATTTCCTTTCCACCCCCACCTTTAAATGGCGGCACACCTTGTTCTCCCGGAACCCAGTTGGCGATCTTGGCCCACTTAGAAAGGGGAACGGTAAATCCAACGGCGGTGTAGCCCCCTTGTAAATTCTGGAGGGACTCCCAGGCCCCAAATTGAATTTGGGCTTTTGCTGAAGCCTGTGTCATTTGGCCGGTTAGCCCCGCAAACCAATATCCTTTGGTCTCATCTGCGTTCCAAGCCCCTCCCAGTCCTCCTTCAGCTCCGCCAATAAGCCAGGTTCCGCCTAATTGCATGCCAAGACTATAGGCATGGAACCCTCCTCGAGAACGGACCTGGCTTTCTTTTTTGACAATAGAATCAATTGTTCGTTTTAAAGAGGGAACCCCTCGTTCACAGATGCCGTCAATGGAGGAAAAGGGTTTCAGCTTTTGAAGATTTTCGGGTTTATTAAATTTTAAAGCCGATTTCACGGCCGTATCGATGACGGCTTGTTGCTGCTTCTGAAAATTTTCAACTTCGGTGGCGATCTTATCCAGTAATTTGGCATCATTCCGGACTTTTTGCATCTGTTCTTTAGCAAATTTGAGCGGAATATCCACGAGTTTGGCAACTGCTCCCGGGGCCTTGAAAAGGGTTTTGCAGGCCAACGCGGGTCCGTTTTTCCCCACCCATTTGGCTCCCTTGATCACGGCTTGGCTTCCTTTTTCTATAACGGCTTTGGTTTTGGCTAAGGCCACTTTGGATGTGGTCAATCCGGTCTTTACCCCTTTGTTAATCCCTTTATTGATATTTTGTATGACCGGGTTTTTGGTAGCCTGTTTGAATTTGGCCCCGACAGCTTTGAAGAGGTTTTGACGTTTTTGGGTGCGCTGAGGTCGTTTTTTATTAAACAATCCCCGTGTTTCAATTCCGCTATACGTGCCAGTGGCTTCCAGGCTTGTTCCTGTCGGTAACAACAGGAGGATTTGGTGGACATCGAGTTCGTGAAGGATGCCACCTGGGAGGGAAAGGGCCAAGGGATCTAGTATCCCTGTTTCGTGTGTGCCCTGCGTGGCGTCGAGCAGAAGAGTATGTTGGGGATTGTTTCCTGGCACGAGACGAATCCAGGATTGCGTGGCTTTGGCGGTATACATTCCAGCTTCGACTAGAATCGGACTTCCATCCGGACCGGTGAAATAGGCCGGTTGCTCGAGAGTGATGGTCTCTGGATCGGTATAGTCCAAAAACTCTTCGAGATTGTCGGGAATCGCCCGTGACACAATTTGAGGTTCGCTACCCAGGGCCTGGAGACTATGTCCGTCGGGATACAAAAGAACCAGTAGATCGGCGTGGGGAAGGTCCATGTGTGTTCCTGAGGGGATGAGCGCCATAGGAAAAGGGACTTCAATCTGATGCTGTTCTTCCGTCGCATCCAACGAGAAAGAATTGCCATCCAGACTTTCTAAGGTAATTTGGTAATCCCCAGCTTTGACGGAATAGGTCCCTTGCGGAACAAGGACATCCTCGCCATTGGGATCCTGAAATTGAAGAGATTTTTCTAGGGCAACTGACATAATGCCACGAGGGTCAGAGGCTTGGGCTATTCCCAGGGCGGGAAAGATGGCCCAGGCAAGGATGAGGCTCAGAATTTTTGGGGTGAGAGAGACAAACATTTAGTAATTCCTTTGATGACCGGGGTGGATAATGTTTCTATTGGTTAATACTTGATGAGTCGTAAGGGTAATGCTTTTGGTTCACTTCCCTGCAGAATTGCGTTAGCACACCGATGATACCTCTGCCCGGTTTTGGGAAACAATCTGGAAACTTTGCAAATTGCCGTTTTTATAGAAGGCGAAGAAAGGAGAAACCTAGGGTAGTGTCCTGAGGTGTAGCTCTGCTGAGGAATTGTCAGACTAGATCTTTTATGAACTGCCAAGCTGTGTGGAAGTCTCGTGTAATTTACCTGAATGGCATTGACCAGCGTATGTTCCTGCGAAAAATTATTTTTCAAAGGGGGAGTATGACAGAGAATGAAAAAGAGAAGGGGTGTGGAAATCCCACTGCCCCGTCTAACGGGACAGTGGGATGAAAGAAGAAGATGACAATCGAATGGACTATCAATTCGATTAATAGAGATGATTACTCATGGATCATTGAACCAGCATAGGTCGCTGCGGCTTGGATGTCTCCAGCTCCACCAGGCACGGCAATCGAGACTCCTCCTGGGCTTACGACGAATCCAAGAAATTTATGCTTGTCTGCGGGGTTGAAGACAAAGTCCAGTGCGACTGAATAGTCGACCCCTACCGCCATGGAGGCCCCGCCAGTTGCCGGTGCGGCGGCCGCTTTCCAAAGAATGCTGGGATTTGCACCTACTCCATAAGCCAGTCCCCAATCTTTTAAATCTGTTGAGGCATTTAATTTAGGATAAAACCCGATTTGGAATAAGGTTTCGGCGCCAACATCCATGTAACCAACTTGAGGACCGATAAAAGAATACACATCGTGATCGTTCTTATAGTCGGTGATAATCATAATCCCGAGTTGAAGGCCGGCCATCTTACCTTCGAGGGCGACGGCGAATCCGTAAGTCATATAAAAATGCCCCGTACCTCTTGTGCGGATCGGAGAATTGGTGTTGCTAAGTCGTTCGCCCCCATGGAGTTTGACGAGCTTGCTCACCGTGTCCGACGCCGAACGTTCGCACAGTTGTTTGGCAGAAAACAGGGCAAAGTATTTTTTGAGATTTTGGGGAGTGCTCATGGTTTTCACGATGCGATTGACCTCCACCAAAGCTTGTCCATCGAGCTTAAGGTGGTTTTGGATTTCTTTCTCCATTTGTTGTTGCAATTTGAGATCTTTCTTAATCTTGTCGGTAAATTTGCTTCCCATCCCAGACACTTTCCCCATGATGGGGGCTAAGGGATTAAACTTGGCCAGTTTACCTGCTGCTTTGCCCACGGCATTCACCCCTTTTATCGCACCGACTGCTGCGCGACAGACGACAATGTCTTTACCTTTCAGGATTTGTTGCCCAACGAATTTGGCTTGCTTGGCTGTCCAATTGGCTGCATGGGTGACCCCTTTTCCCGCTTGGCCGACCGCCCATTTTGAAGCAGACACTCCTTTGTTAATTCCACCCCCCACAGCTTTCGTACCTTGTTCCGTCACTTGAGCCACTTTTTTAAATGCGGGGCTCTTGGTCGCTTTTGTAAACTTGGCCCCCACTTTGTTGAAAATGCTGGCTCTTTTTTTTGCTCTCTTTGATTTTCTTTTTTTATCCCAAAAACCGCGGTCTTGAATGCCACTATAGGATCCTACAGCTTCGAGACTGTCTCCTGTTGGTAAGAGCACCATGAGGTAATGAACATCTAATTCTTCCGGTGTCTCGCCGGGGAGGGACAGAGCGAGGAGGTCTGGGATCCCTGTATCTTGCGTCTCGTGTTTGGCTTCTATCAGCAGAGGGGGTTGGTTTTGATCTGGAATTAGTCGAATCCCTGAGGGAGAACTTTCTGCTGTGTAGGTGCCGGGCTGTACCAGCGTGGGATTACCCTCGGGCGAAAAAAAGTGAACTGGTTTGTCGAACGTCACTAACGATGGATCGATAAATTCAAGATCCTCGGCAGTTGGTTCCATGGTCCCCCGAGAGGTGATCTCCGGATCTCTTCCTAGGGCTTCGAGAGTCTTTCCGTCCGGATAGTACACGGCCAGAAGATGGGCCTGGGTTGTGGCGTCATCATCGGAGGAGAGTAAAACCATGTCGGGGGCAGGAATTTCCGTGCCATGTGATCCTTCGTTGGCGTCAATGGTGATGGCTTGTGAATTGCTCCCGGTTAAAGTCAATTGGTCCTCTCCCGCTTTTACTGAATAGTCTCCAGCAGGCACGAGCACATTCTCTCCTTCCAAGTCGGGAAACTGAATTGTTTTTTCTAGAGTCACTGTTAGGGGTGCAGGAGATTCCGTGGCCTGGGCAGGAAGGAGTGGGAAAAATAGGGTACTGACTAAGCACAGATTTAGAATTTTCTTTAATGGAGCAACGTGCATGAGGTTTTCCTTTCGAAGTGTTCCATAAAAGGTTGCCGATAGTGTTGTTTCCTGTTGAGTCGAACCAAACGGAGATATGGTTCACCACTCAATTGAAATATCGTGAACACCGGAGTTGTCTAGGGAGGCCCCATGAAACGGGAACGACGATGGAAAGTCAAGGAAATGTGGGGTTTTGAAGGGGAATAAGCTTCTGGTAAAAAACCCAGCCTGGCTTTCCTGCGAAAGCCATGCTGCTTGCAGATGGCTATCGACTATTTACGGCAGTGGCTAATTGGGTCACGCTGCCATTGAAGAGATTCAACGCCTCTCTCGTGTCCTTTAAATTCGTATCAGCCAGATGAAGTAACAGATCTTTAGAGAGGATATTCAAGATGCCCTGAAGATGAGGGGTTTGGGCTCGAATGTCCCGTGGAAGTTTTCCCTGCTGAAGCGCCAATTTTCCCTGGTCCATGGCGTGATTATAACTTGCATGCAATGCTGTCATGGCACCCCACCGGATAACGGGCACGAGACCTTGATTCCAGACCGCATCCATGGCCTCTTCGACAACCGCACACACTGCGGCACCCGCTTCGGGGACAAGGCCGCAAAGAGCTGATGCGACTTTTTCTACCGTGCCTTCGGACAATTGAATAAGGCCCACGGCTTCATTGACCAGAAATCCACCATGGCCCGGCCGATCACTATCGATATATTTGTGCCCCATGGCTCGAACAATCTCGACACCCAATTCTAGACGGAACAATTCCGGCCAT
>JAOUQB010000012.1 GCA_029879555.1 Nitrospirota bacterium
GATTGCCGTTGGCATACCGTTCGGCCAGATCTGCTAACACGAACATTTGTTCGGTTGTGAGATCGCCGGAACGGAGTCGTATGGCCGCCGCCTTAAATCCGGCCTGTCGTTGCGTGACGACGTTGGTTGCACACCAAGCGGTAAAGGCATCAGATGAGGTTGCCGCTCCATTCTGTGACGAACCGTTTGAGGAGCCATGGCCATTACTGTGCCCAGATGCGCCATTGCCATTTTTCGCGGGCATGATCAGTGGCGGACTGTCAGGGTACACGCCCGGGATTAATCCTAATTTCGTGGCCCCTGATTGAATCATGCTGTCGTAGGTTTCTTTCCATCGCTTCGAAAATTCCTCAAAACCTAATTTGTCCAGAACAAATTTCATTCGGGCTTTACTGCGATTTTTTCGATTGCCTAAATTATCAAAGACTTTCAACATGGCTTCGATGGAAGGAATCAGTTCTTCCATTGGAACAAATTCTCGAAGCGTCTTTGCCAAACGCGGGGTCGATCCTAATCCACCACCGACGACCATTTTAAAGCCGATGGTTCCTTGGGCATTACGGGAGGCCAACAATCCGACATCGTGAATGGGCGTCAAGGCGCAGTCCTGTTTGCAGCCGGAGAACGCAATTTTAAATTTCCGAGGAAGACTTTGATTCAGCGGATTTCGCAACAAATGATCAGCCACGGCCTTGGAATAGGGTGTGACATCGAAGACTTCTCCAGGGCATACACCGGCAAGCGCACAGGCGGTCACATTCCGAACCGTATTGGCACAGGCTTCGCGTGTCGTCAAGCCAACTTCTGCTAATTTCCTCATGATGGTGCCGACTTGGGGCAGCGGCACAAAGTGCAATTGAAAATCCTGCCGAGTGGTGACATGACCGACGCCCGTGGCATAAGTATCAGTGATCTCAGCGACCTGTCGTAATTGATTGGCATTCATTCCACCAAAGGGAACTCTGATACGGATCATCTGGACATCTGGCTGCCGTTGCCCGTATATGCCGTATTGAAGGCGGAACGGTTTAAACATATCCATAGGGGTAGCGCCGGATTGGAGCCGAGCGACTTCATCTTCGAACGTTTCGATTTCCTCAATAATTTCCTGAGGGATCGGGATCGTCTGGATGGGGGGTCTGGTTGTCGCGGGTGAGGTGCTCATGGTCTTTCTCCAAATGGCGGATAAAATTCAAAGGTCCTTATCTTTGGCTTCTCATCATTATACGATCAAGGAAAATGGCGATATCTGGATCGTTCCTGCCGACTCTCCGAACTAAATATGATACATCAAGCTGCGCTGGGATTCGAGCTTTTGCTGCTGTTCCACCAAGGATTGGAGCGAAATCACTCGGAGAATCGTTTGCTCGGCTTCTTGCACTTGTTCCAAAATTCCTGAAAGTATTGTGTTTAAAGCCCCTCTGGGCTCAGTTGGAGCTGGAGATCCGTTTCCAGTTGCCGGAGTCGCTTCCGTTCCGTCCAAGGAATGAACCAATTCAGCTAACGTGATTTGGCGAGGATCTTGGGCTAGCGTATATCCGCCTTGCGCCCCACGAAGGCTTCGCACGATTCCAGCCTGCTTCAACCCCTGTAAGATTTGCTCAATAAATCGATAGGGTATGCCCTGCCGGGTCGCGATGGCTTTCGCGTGAAGGGGAATTTCTCGATCATGACGAGCAAGTTCGACAGTGGCCATGATTCCGTAGGTGACTTTGGCAGAAAATCGGCTCATTTTTTAATTCACACTAATTCGATAGGAATAGTATTTTTATATCATTTTTTCAATGAAAGTCAAGAGTATTGAGATTGAAGAGGGCTTATATCCTGAGGATGTCCAGGATTGTTTTAGGGGGTACCTGCTTTATTTTGAAGGAAAACCCGCCGATAGGGTACTAGGGGAATTGTGGAAATCACCAAGTGGCGAAAATAACGAGTCGACTGATGCCTGACACAAAAGATATTGCTGGTCTCCTTGAGGAAGTGCAGACGTTGGTTCAGGGTCTTCGAGATGAGAAGTCTGACTTGCGAGATCAGGTGAATAGGCTGGAGGCCCAATTGTCTTTGGTGAAGGAAGAAAAAAGCCAAGAGGGCAAGAAATTACAAGACATCAATGATCAATTGACCAAGGAGTTGCACGATACGAAAATCCGGCTTTCAGGTGAGTTGCAACGCACACAAGAAAAACTCGATCGGTTTCACCCTGAACTGCAAAGTCTCCAGGATGAACTCCAGAATGCCGAACTCAAAAACAATTTATTGGAGATGAAGGTGTTAAAGAAGGACGAAGAGTTAAAAAGTTTGGAAGCTCGTCTGCGGACCTATACCTCCTTGGATTCCGCTGCGTTGTCTGTAGAAGAACCCATCGTGTAGCTTTTTCCCTTTCCTCACTCCCTCATTCTTGAAATCTGCCGTGTGACCCCATTAGGCTGTGTGCTGGCGCACAAGCGCAATCTGCCTTACTGGAATCTTATCCTGCCCTGTTCTGATCGAACAATTTGTTAAAGAGTTTGTAGAAAATATCAGGCAGCACTGTACTCATGGTTCATTGTAGAATGGCCAACCGGAACTGGTTTCGAGTGTGAGAACAGTCCGCTATCGAGGTATTGAGGAAAAAGCCATGTGGCAATTATTTATTCACAGCTAAGAGAAGGAGGCGTTTATGCCATCAAACATTCCATCCCCTAAGAAGAAAAAAGTTGTCGCCGGGGCATCGAAAACTGCTGGGAAAACAAAGTCGCCAGCCAAGAAAACCCCTTCGGCGAAGAAATCGGCAGCACCGGTGGCCAAGAAGAGCGCTCCAGCTTTGTCGAAGGGTAAGATAACTGCAGTGACGGGAGGGGTGAAAGTTGGCAGTCGAGCGCCCGCATTTTCCCTGCCTAATGAACAGGGGCAGGTGGTGAAATTGTCTGAGCTGAAAGGTAAAACCATTGTTCTGTTCTTTTATCCCAAAGATGACACCTCGGGTTGTACAAAAGAGGCGTGTTCGTTCAGGGATGGGCTACAGGCTATTCGGAAAAAAGGCGCCCTCGTCTTGGGGATGAGTGCCGATTCTGTGGTTTCGCATCAAAGGTTTTCTCAAAAATACGATTTAAATTTTCCGCTGTTGAGCGATGAATCTAAAGCCATCATTCAGGCCTATGGTGTGTGGAAAGAGAAGTCGATGTACGGTCGAAAGTATATGGGGATTGAACGAACCACTGTGGTCATTGCCAAAGATGGAACCATCAGTCATGTGTTCCCCAAGGTGAAAGTCGAAGGCCACTATGAGGAAGTCTTGGCGGCCTTGGGCTAGAAGAGTACGTGGGAATCATGGGGACAGGCGAATGGGCTAATCGTTGGATTCTGGGCGTTCGTGCGCATCCCCAATCTGGGAAAAGCCCTGTTCGCCAAAGATCGCATTGGGATGAAGATAGTATTTGAACTCCAGAAGATTGCCTGAGGGATCTTTGAGGAAAAAAGAAAGATGCTCGATGGGTTTCCCGGAGAACCGGCGCTGGGGCTCACGAAAAAATGGTAATTGGTGGTCTTTGGCGCGATCCCGCCATTGCGCCCATTCGTCCTCCGTTTGGCAGACCAGTCCAAAGTGCCGAGGGTAAATACTGCTTTGCGGAGTCCCCAAGTCCTCAGTGACCTGAGCCACCAGTTGGTGCCCATGAAAATCTAGCATGATGGCAACGGCTGATTGTCGTCCGATGGCACATCCCAAGCCTAAGACATAAAATTTCTTGGTTGATTCGATATCTCGAACAGGAAAAGAAAGATGAAAGATAGAGGAATTTATCGTGTTCATGATACGGCCTTTTTTTTATCGTACTTTCTAGGTTTGGGCAAGCACCGGCGATTGTCATGACGGATGAAGGAGCGGCAGGTTTCCCGGAGGCAGTTCGTTGTCATGCCTCGAAACTTGGGGTTATTAATGCCGAGAGAGAAGGCGGGTAGGGGGTTAAACGGGCTGTCCAGTTTTCATGGTGTCATAAATCGTACATTGATTGCCGCTATGTATTTTGGAGTGATAGACCGCTTCATCGGCATGGCGAAGGAGGTCGTCGACACACGTATAGGGGTGGTCTGGTGTATGGGTGGCCATGCCTAGGGAAATCGTCACGGTTAAGCTGTGATTTTCGGTTATCTCGTGAGCGGTATCTCGGAAAGCCGCGAGAATGCGTTCACTCACCAATTGGGCGCCAGAAGTTCCCGATTTTGGCAAAATGAGAACGAACTCTTCCCCTCCAAATCGTCCGACCATATCGGTTCCGCGAAGGTTGGAGAGCAGAAGGCGAGCTGCTGATTGAAGGACCAGATCTCCTGCCTGATGACCATAGGTGTCATTCACCGATTTGAATTTATCCAGATCTCCAAAGATCAGGGTGAGACATTCTTTATTGGCCACGGCCCGTTCAAATGCTGTTTGCAGGCATTTATCCAAATGAGCCCTCGTCAACGTCCCGGTCAGTGCGTCGTGCCGATTGGTTTCTTCCAAGTTGGAAAGATGCGCCTCCATATTGACGGTGCTCATTCTGAGTTCTTCCACTTGGTGCAGGGCTTGAAGATTTCTGAGTAAGAGGGATTCTCTCGCATGTTCCAAGATGGATTGTGGGTCATCCCATGGCTGTAAATTTGTACTGAATAATCGTTCAGTCTCTGGAAGTCGTTCTTTGATCTTTTCTAAAATGCCTACCAATGTTTCTGGTGTCAGCTGTAACAGGGCGTTTGCTTGTTGGGTCAGGGCTAACATGTCGGTATCATGGTGTTCTCGTATGAAAATCTCTGCGATCATTCCAGAGAGGGTGACGCAATAGGCGAAGGTGGCGTCTTTCTCTTGTTCCGGGATTTGGGATGGATCGTCACTTCCCGCCACCGCGAGTTGCAAACGATCTGGAAGATTCCATTGCCGTAACAACCAACTGCCCACCGTTCCATGCGTAAGACCAAGAGACTGTTTTTCATAGGCCATGAGGCTAGCATGATCACTTTGTTGCCCAGGATAGGTGAGATACAAGTCAGGAAACACTTGATCCATGGCTAACATGCCCAAATCCTGAAGCAGGCCCGCCAGATATAATTCCTCGACTTCTGGTACCTGGCACATGTCACCTAGGATTTGACATGCGATTCCGGACAACAATGCGCGTTTCCAATACAGGGCGTAATCCAAGCCGGATTGCTTGGTGGATTGGAGCGACTTGACCAGAGAAAAGGATAAGGCAAGAGAGATAGTGGCGTTCAGCCCTAATACCATCAGGGCTTGGTGGAGATTTTCGACCTTTTTGGCATACGGATACATTGGAGAATTCGCAATCCGAAGAATTTTGCTGGCGAGAGCGGGATCACAGGTCAGAACTTGAATGAGTTTTTTGAAATCACTTTCCGGGTCGTTCGCGAGTGAAATAATTTGAATGGCGATGGTTGGGGGGCTGGGAAGATTGGGACATGCTTTCAACTTTGCTTGAAGTTCAGGAGTCATGTTGAATGAATTTTCTACGAAATAGCTTTATTCGTGATGCGTTGAAGGCTTAATGCCTCTCTGAATGTTACCCTCCTCGTATGCTGGGGTCGAGGAAACGAGGATGTCGGGTGCGTGTCCTTCTGGGTCATTTCGGTTTGTTGTTCCTCCATCTGAAGTGTAATAGATGCCAATGCCCCATATTTTTATGGTTTTTTGAGGGATTTGGCGCCAAAGGGCAATCATGGAGATGAAGACAAGGCAGCGTGATTGTTGAGTAGTGAGAATGTTTGGAAGCTCTGCGTAGAAGGCGGCAGCGACCCAGCAATTGAAGGGTCTTTTGCCTTAATAGAAAATAGCGCGTTACTTCAAACTGTTAGCCAATCAGCACGAAGGTGATGAATGGTTTGATCGCGAGCGAAGGTTGATTGAAATGGATGGAGGTGTCACTATTCTCAGTGGTAGAGAATGGTTTGGGCTTGTTGCCTAGGTGAATCCTGAAAACGGTCAAGGTCTAACCGCACAAACCCCAGGCCAGCCACGCACAATTCAAAATTCGTTGACAAGGTTTGGAACAACGAAGGCGGGTTTTTGGCTTGAGGGTCTTGGTGAGTGGCCACAATGCCATAAGACCGTTTCCCGGCTTTCACGTAATCCACTAGGAAATCTTTGTGATGGATCAACCCGGAGCATTTGATGCGGCGACAATATTCCGGAAAGACACCGGCCAGAAACAACGTGAGATCCCCAATGTGTCGGTGAATATCACATTCTTTTTCTGCTGAAGAATGTTGGCTATGATCTTCCGCTTCGTATAAGAGTTCGACGACCGTTTCGACAGGTTCGCCTTCGTGGTCTTTGATGCGAGAGAGTTGATCGGTATGGATGAATTCGAGAAGCAGATTGGCGACATAGTCGGTGACTTCAAAATTTGGCCAACCTAACGCTTCGGAAAAATTTCGTTCGGTCAACCGACCAAATAATTGCTTGAGCGGATGGTGATCAGGGATTGGCGTCATCAGGCTCCTCCCTCCTCTTCTCCGGTTTGAATTTTTTATCCGACTCCCATTGAATAGTCCTATCGGCCTACGGGTCAAGCCCCTTTAGTTTTTCAGATTTTTCTTTGGCTCGGCTATCGAGAATCAAGGTCACGGGGCCGTCATTTTCCAAGCGAACGTTCATTGAGGCCCCGAATCGTCCTGTCTGAACGGCCAGACCTAAGGCAAGGAACTGTTCCACCAGGTTGTGGTAGAGGGAACGTGCCTCCTCTGGCGGAGCGGCGGCATCGAAACTGGGGCGTCGGCCATTGGCCAAATCAGCGAGTAAGGTGAATTGAGAAACCAAAAGGAGTTCCCCCTCGATATCCTTCAGTGAACGGTTCATGTGTCCTTTGGAGTCGGAAAAGATCCGCAAGCCAGGAATTTTTTCAACCATGAATTGGACATCGGAATGTGTGTCACCTGTAGCGATCCCGACTAACACTAAGAGGCCGTGTGCAATGCTTGCGATACATTGGGTGTCGACCGTCACCGAAGCTTGAGTGACGCGTTGAATGACGGCAACCATAGAATCCCCCCTATTGAGCCGACCGTTGTGGCAATCTTCGTTTGAGCATCAGCTTGAGATGCATTAGCTCATCAGAATGGAGTAATTGGTGGATGCCAAAATAGCCGATGGCACTTCCGCCTATCACGACAAGTAGCCATGCCATTTTTTGAGGACTCTGTCCGGTTTCTTGCCATATGGGAAAAGAAGCCATCCATGTGCAAAGGCCTATCACCGGAAGGAGGGCGATTCCGGTTCGAGCCAGAGAACTGCCTAATGTGGCCCACAATAAACCCTGGAGACGTCGTCCCAATAATGTCGCAAGAATCAGGGTATTGGCTATTGCGGCTAATGCCGCAGCTAAGGCTAATCCGCTATGGGCGAGCGGGGTCATAAGCCATAAAGAGAGTCCAATGTTGATCCCGACAGACACAACGGCCACGGTTGCCGGAGTCCTGGTGTCTTGTAGCGAATAAAAAGCCATGGCCAATATCCGGTAGCTGGCGAAGGCCCATAGTCCAACGGAGAACCCCAATAACGCTGAGGCCGTCCCAATCGTATCAAGAGCCGAAAAGGCTCCGTGTTCAAAGAAGAGGTGAATGATCGGGGTTCGCAGGAGCATGAGTCCGACCATCGATGGCAAGATAATAAAGAACACCATTCGCAACCCAAAGTTGACCGTTGCGCGGAGTTCCTCATGGGCTCCCTTGGCCGCATGGGAGGACAGGCTGGGCAAAATTGCGGTGGCCATGGCGACACCAAAAATCCCTAATGGAAATTGAATCAGCCGCATCGCATAGAACAAGTAGGTCGGGCCGCCTTCAAAATACGAGGCTAAGATGGTGCTGATGGTGAGGTTGATCTGCGTGACGGCTAAGCCTAGGAGCGTTGGAATGAGTAGGACCCCCATTCTCTTGACGCCGGGATGTGAGGGATGAAAATTCCAGGAGAATAAAAAACCCTTCTTATGTAACCCAGGTAATTGCATGAGAAATTGCGCTAACCCTCCCACCACGATTCCGATCGCAACGGCCACAATTGGTTGGTCAAACCATGGGGAAATGGCCAGGGCAAAGACGATGACACACACATTGAAAAAAACTGGAGCCAAGGCGGGTATGGCAAAAGAGCGAAGGGAATTGAGAACCCCCATGGCTAGTGCCGCCAGGCTCACAAAGAGCAGGTAAGGAAACATGATTTGGGTGAGCAGCGTGGTGGTGGCTAATTGCGCGGCCTCATCATGGAGCCCGGGAGCCAACATCCAAACGAGGCTAGGCGCGGCCAGGATGCCGAGAAGCGTGACCAAGGTGACAAGCGTGAGCAGTGTGGTAAATGCGGCGCTCGCGAGTTCCCAGGTTTCCTGCTTGGACCGAGTGGAGTGATATTCGGTAAAAACCGGGATGAAGGCGGAAGACATAGAGCCTTCTGCAAACAGCTCCCGTAACAGGTTTGGGATGCGATAGGCGATGTAAAACGCATCGGCCGCGGCGTTGGCTCCGAACAGGTTGGCCAAGATGATGTCACGAAGAAAACCAAGAATTCGGCTACAAAATGTGGCAGCCCCGATCAAGCCTGCGGCTCGACTAATCTGGTGGGTCTCTCCTGGAGAGTCTTGGGGAAGCTGCGAGTCTGATGGGGGTGTAGTGGATTGGGTCATCCGAAAGGGAATGTTACCGAATTAGAGGAAGGAGTTCCATCATGAAAAGCTGTAGAAATATTGGAAGCTCTGGGAGTTGAGCCAAAATCTTCCATTATCTCTAAAACTAACCATTGGCATGCGGCGAATTGACACTCTGGGAATCATGCTTTAGCATCATTTCCCTTTTGCCCCTGACACGTAATTTCGTATGACACCATCGCGTTCTTCTCAATCCCCTAACCCTATTAGCCTACCACGCTGGTGGTGTTTTGCGACGGCCTTTACCACCGGTGCGGTCGTGATGGGCTTGGAGATTGTCGGGAGCCGTCTGCTTGCACCGGTATTTGGGAGTTCGCTCTTTGTGTGGGGAGCGCTCATTGGGGTCGTGTTGGCAGCCATGAGTACTGGATATGCGGCTGGGGGTTGGTTGGCGGATCGGTATCCTCCCCAGTGGGTCATGGCAGGCCTGTTATTGGCTTCCGGCGGTTGGACGCTGCTTTTAGCCTGGGTCGGGCAGCCGGTGGTGTTTCAAGTGTTTCAATGGATTCAGGATCCCCGTTGGGGCCCATGTTTTGCGGCCAGTGCGTTGTTAGGGATTCCCGCTTTTGGATTGAGTGGCGTGCTGCCGGCTCTGTTACGATTGGCGATTGCCGATATGGGGCATCTCGGACGGCACACGGGTGGGATGATTGCCGTCTCCACGATGGGCAGCCTCATGGGAACCTGGGGAACCTCCTTTTATTTATTGACTTGGATGGGGAGTACAACCCTGGTTGCCGTGTTAGGTGTGGTCCTGATGATTCTGGGTGTCATATGGACGGTGCAATCTCGTCAACTCTCTCTGGTGTGGCAGGTGGGGATGTTCGCCGTGGTAGGCGGAATCACGTGGATGGGCTTTCACCCTGTGATCGTGCTGCCACCGGCCATTCATCAAGAAGATAGCCCGTACCAACAAGTTCGGGTGAGTGAAAATGATGTATTTCGCTACCTCATTTTGGATAATACGTTTCATGCCGTTATGTGGAAAGCTGACCCGACATTTCTGGCGTTGCCGTATAGCCAAGTGATGATGGGAGTTTTGCCAATCTTGGAACAACCGAGGCGAGGGTTGATTTTAGGGCATGGAGGTGGCTCTTTGGCCAAATGGCTGGCGAAATATTGGCCAAGCTTGGAATTAGATGTGGTGGAAATGGACCCGTCCGTGGTCAAGGCCGCGGCACAGTATTTTGAGTATACGCCTCCGGCGAATCACCATGTGGTCGTGCAAGATGCGCGAACGTTTTTACGCAACAACCCCACGAAGTACGATGTGGTGTGGGTGGATGTGTTTGCGAGACATTTGATTCCCTTTCATGTCACCACCCAAGAATTCTTCGAGGAACTACGCGAGCATGTGACGCCTGACGGCGCCATTGCAGTGAATCTTGCCTCTTCTGATGCTCCGGCTAATGTTCGACGGGCAGAAGCCGTTTTCACCACGATGGGTTTGGCGTTTGAGAATATTACGACCTATGGCGTGGCTGGTCCCGATTGGTTGAAGACTAAAAAGGGCTCCGTCAATCTGATCTTTTTTGCCGGTAAGCCGGTCGAACGGATGCGCTCCACGGATTTTATCGACTTGCTGACCCGTTCCATGAATCGCAGCCAATTTCCGCCTGATGGGCTAGGATTATTTCTGTCTCATGTTCCTGTGTCTCTGAGTCCCGGCCAAATCCTTACTGACGATTTTTCCCCGCTAGATTTACTTCAAGGTGAAGCGTAACATCATCCCGTCGAGGCTTAGCCATTAAGAGCGCCTTGGTAGTTTCCGAAACAAAGGTGTATAAGGTCTTAACCCATTCAGATCCTGCTGGGTTTGGTTTGGGGGACCAAGAATCTTTAGTGAAAGGTGGGCTTGCGATGTGGCCACGAATCCTTCCCTTTGCTGCCTACATGGCGTTCATTGGTGTCAGCAGCCTATTACCCGAAGGTACCTGTTCTGAACTGTGGTTGTACCCGGTAAAAACTGCCGTCGTTCTGGGGCTGTTGGTGTATTTTGGGTCCGCCTATTCAGAATTACACGGCCCCATATTTGCGGATGCCAAAGAGGCAGCCTTCGGCATAGGCGTGGGTATCTTGGTGTATGTGCTGTGGGTTCAGATGGATTGGCCATGGGCGACGCAAGGGGAGATCACGGGCTACAACCCCTTTGAAGAAGGTGCGGGAATGGGATGGGCGCTTGCAGCGGTCCGCATATTCGGGGCATCCATTGTCGTTCCACTGATGGAAGAACTCTTCTGGCGGTCGTTTTTGATTCGTTGGGTCGTTAATCCTGATTTTGAAAAGGTGGCCTTTGGGACATTTACGTTGGCGTCCTTTGCCGCCACCGTCGTGTTATTCGGCTTGGAACACAACTTGTGGTTGGCCGGCATGATGGCCGGGGTGGCCTATAATGGGCTCTATTACAAGACGCGTCGGTTATGGCCCTGTGTGGTGGCGCATGCCACGACAAATTTCATTTTGGGTCTACATGTACTGGCCACCCAAGAGTGGCAGTGGTGGTAAAAATTTTTAAAGGGAGGGGAGTACTTTCTGAAAAACACCCCCTAATCAGTGCTAGATCGGGGGGATGGAAGACTACAAGCTTATGCCTGTACGACGGTTTTAGGCCAGAATTTGTACCGAATTTGTGGGAGTTGCGCCCCATCGAAATTTGGAATGTCATAGAGGCAGCGATCAATCGTTGCAACATCCTCAGGAGTGAATTCAAACACCTTTCGTGATTTCCAAAATTGATCCAGCGTGAAATAGTCGTTGGTCGCTGGTTTTTCCTTCAATAAATCTTGAAGTTGTTGAAAAATTGGGGTATCGACGCCAGGAACTCGGCCATTATTGCGGGTGATGCACCATTTCACAATTTCCGCCACTCCATACACACTTAACTCAATTTGTTCTTTCTTCACGGACATATTCTCCTCCTCAAAAAACACGACAAAAACATACGAAAAAATCTATACCATAAAGCTGCAACCCTCTGCTAGTGGGGCGGCCTATTCTCCATCTCTCATGGTAGTTGAGGTGGGCGACCAATGACGACCCATGTGGGTTTTCCCGTTACGTAGTTTTACAAGATCTGGGGAAACCCGTATACTCTGCCCGCCCCCACGTGCAGTCGTACGTATGGCTATGCTTCCCTTCTCAAGCGGGAAAGGCGCCAAGAATTTGGGACCATTTTCTACTCGGTCATGTGGGTTCTCCTGCCTGATTGCCAGTTTTTTTTCTCTATGTTTGGTCGGTTGTCCAGCCGGCGAGGACTATACCCCCCCAGATCTTATCTATCATTATAAGGACTTTAAGGTAGGCAAAAACCCTACATCCATACGTGCCAGTGATTTTAATGGTGATGGATTCACTGACCTCGTCACCACCAACATTCAGGGAAATTCTCTCTCCCTCCTCATGGGCACCGGAGACGGCGGCTTCAAGGATCAGAGAATTATCACGGCCTGCCAAGAACCCAGAAGTGTCGCGGTCGATGATTTTAATTTGGACCATTTTGTGGATATGGTGGTGGCCTGCTCCGGAGATAATCATGCCTTGGTCTTTTTAGGGCAAGGGAATGGGACGTTTTTGCGGGGAGCGCAATATGCCGTCCGTCGAACGCCTGTGAGTATCGCGACCGGGGATTTCAATGAAGATTTTTTGCCGGATATGATCGTGGCGCTTCGAAATGACAAGATCCAAGTGTTTTTCGGGATGGGAAATGGAAAATTCCGAGTCGGTCCCCTGTATGAATATGGCGATACGCCAACCTCGGTCGCCACAGCCGATTTCAATGCGGATAACCATTTAGATATCGCCGTCTCGAATGGGGGCCCGATGAGTCATGCCGTGTCCATTTGGCTCGGCGTAGGGGATGGCACCTTCTTGGCCCCTAAAGATTATCGAACGGGAAAACGACCGCTTAGTGTCTCCTTTGCGGATTTTAATAGCGACCAGACGTTGGACCTGTTGGTCATCAATGGTGAAATGAACACCATTACGGTGTTTTTAGGGAATGGCGATGGCACGTTTCAAGAAGGCAAGGACTCCGGGGGCGATGCCGGTCCCAATTATGGCGTGGCTCAAGATTTCGATGGTGACAAAATCCCGGATGTGGCCGTCGTCAATATACAATCGGCGAGTATTTCCTTGCTCTATGGCAAAGGCGATGGGACATTTCACTATCCCCCACGGCATTATCCTACGCCTCACGCCCCGTTTGCCTTGACCACCTTGTCTGTGGCGACGGACAGGGGCGAACAGCCGGGGTTAGCTGTCGTCAATAATGCGTCGAGTAATGTGTCGATCTTTCTCCATCATGGGCTCAAGGCCCGCCAGGGAGAAGATCCGGCCTCACCATCGTAAGGCATAACGACCGTTCTTTTCTTGACACCACTTTTCAGCCCTGAGTACAGTTCACTCCCTTAAATATACGAAACAGTCATGTGCGCTCTCATGGCTATGTAACGCCCTGTAGTTGAGGAGATTGTGCGAACATTTGCTTGGTGGTTTGGAATGGGGGCCCTCCTGACCTTGGCCATCTTAATGGTGCAAGGTGGGGTGCGAGACTTACTCTATGGGTCTTCTGACTCTGGAACGTGGGAAGGCGTCCTATCTATGGGGTTGACCATTTTGGGCGGCGGGGTGTTAGCTGGCTGCGTGGCCGTGATTCTCAACCGTCTCCGGTAGGGTAAAGACTGGTACTGTTTGGCTTGAGTTGGACTGTCCCCCTTTGAAAAGGGGGCAGGGGGGATTTGAAATTGAGTAGGGTTCGCTGATCTCTTGCTACACAAACCTTTTCTACAACAGATGATGCAAATGGTGCCCTCATGAAATGTCTACGCTGCCAAGGGACCATGCTGGTCGAACGGCAATATACCCGAGTCAGCAAGCGGCTGAACGCTAAATGTATTAATTGCGGTTTTTGGTTCGACTTGGCCGATGTGCTGCGCTTTTTTAAGCGCGTGTTGGAAAGCGGGTACCAAGGCCAAAAAATCCGCGAAACGTTGTAGCCCTTCCCAAGAATCTAAAATCCACAATCTTCCTCTGAAATTCCTTCAGCCATCCTTCAATATCTTGGGGCCTATCTCTTGGGTATGTACTGCACACAGTACATGGCAACCCGAAAAATTTTTGCTACACTACGCCTCTTCCTTCTCAGAAATGGTGTTGTGTGGAACTGGCTCCCGAAAAACAACAACTCCATGCCCAGCAACGCGAGGAACGTGCTGCACTCCTCTCTGCCCTCGAACAACTTGAGGCGCAATATCTAAAAGACCTCGAAAAAATCCGAGCACAAGTCAGGAAAAAGCGGTTTACCCAGGCGATTTCTCGTGCCCGCCGCTATCATGAAGGGACAGGTTTTTGGGAATACGTGAACAACATGGTTGAAGGCGTGCATCTGTTTACGTGGAAGAAAGCGGCGGTGGCCACTTGCACGGCCGATTATCAACGAAAGCAGTATCAACTGGAAGCAGAACTACGGGACCAACTGGCCCAACACCGAAATGACCGCATCACCCTTCGCTATACGCTCCCGTCTGAAGCCTGACATTGAATGTATAAAGGCACCGCCTTTCAAAATGCCAAAGGCAGTATTTCTTTAAGATGACCCGCTAATATCGCCGTATCCAGTGACGTGGTGTTATTCCCGAAAGATGACAATACTCTAGACCAATAGAGCAGGGGAGCGCATGGGGGATGCTCCCCGAAGTCATCACGCCGGAAATGGTCTTCCGCTTAGCATATGTCGAAGAGGATATTTTTTTTGTCTTTCCTTCTAGCATAATCTAAGAGGAAAGGTTGTCCCGGCGGTTTAACAGGGTAGGGGGCTTTGTTAAAAACGAGTGGTATCGGTTTTCTCAGAACTCTCCGTTTAAAATACGATCCGAAGAATTTGATTTTGTCGGATAACCGTTATTATGGAAAATAATTCCTGCTTCTTGGCTGCCTTATAAGTTTTAAATTTTGCTCTTAAGGTCTTGTCGTCCTACGATGTGCATAATCTCGACGCTTTCCACATCCAACCGATAATAAATGGAATGGACCCCGCACACACTGCGCCGATACCCTTCGCGAATATCATCAACAGCCGGAAAGAGATAAGGTTGCTCGGCTAATAAAAGAAAGCGCTGTTTCAGTTGTTCGCGATACCGATCAGATTGTTCCTCTCCAAATTGCTCATCCCCATAGATGGCAATTTCCAGTAGATCTGCTTCCGCCAATTTTGAAAGACGATACTTAGCCACGTTTGGCCATACGGCGTTTTCTAGCTTCTCCCCATATCTCATCAACCGATTTTTTGGAAAATCCGCTTTTTTCAGCTTGAATGAGTTTTGCCCGAATGGCCTCCATCTCCTCCGGGGTTTCTTCCTGTCGAATTTGTCGTTCCCGAATGAGTTCCCGAACCACTTCACTTTCATTCCCGAAATGTCCGGAGGCGATTTGGGCCTTGATCCATTCGTCCTGGCGGTCGGTCACGGAAATACTTTTTTTCACCATTGGCATATGTCTATCCTCTCATCATAGGCTACAAGCAACATCCATACCTAGTAGTATAATATACCCGCGATATGATGACCAGAAATTTCTGCATACTGTGGAAAATTAACAAATAGCACTACCGCTTATCCCCCAATCCGCTTCATACTTTTGCCATGAGCGCGGCCACCCTCACCGGAACCTTTACCTTTGAAGCCTCAAAATTTAGAGCTGCCACAGTGGCGGCGCGGCGCGTGGGCTTTATCTTTGCCAATCCGAAATTCGACAGTGACGACCCGCGCCAGCAGCCGCGCAAACGAAAACCCTTCCGCAAACCCAAATGGTTGAAGTAAATTTCATGGATTTCTCATCTGTTTAATACTTGCCATCCTATCTAAATCGCTCTGTAAGTAGTCTACTTTTCCAATATATATAATTGGTGAAAGCTCAATTTTCTTTTGATCTGCAAATTCTTTGGCGTCCGAAAAGGTGTAAAAGTGTGCAGCCTCAAACTTTGAATCTGTGACCGTTCCATTTTCATCGTAATATTTGTTGGGTCCTCCAAAGTTTTGAGGCCCAAAAAAATCGCATGTAAACTCACCTTTTTTGATCGTGCCATGATTGCCCCCTTTCACCCTCTCAAATAGGGGCTTCACGAAATTGAACTGTCAAAACCCGCATATTTTGGGCCTTTCGTGTGGTCTTGTCAGCCTCTCAAATAGGGTGTACCCAAAATGAGAGGGCCGCATTTAGTTGGTAAATGCACTCGACTTTCTTTGCGCATCAAATTGGGCTTTCCGTATTTATCCTTTGGCGAGTTCTTTGAGGGTGGTACGGATGAGGTCTTCAAGTTCGTAGGTGTCGGCCATTTTGGTGATGGCGAGATGGATGGCTTTTTTAACTTCAGGGGTGCGATAGCCCAGGTTGATGAGCGCGGAGGCGGCTTCTTCTTGTAGGAACGTGGCCGGTTCGTGTTGAGCGGTTGAAGATTTTTGTTCCCCTGAGATCACGATGCGATGGGTTTTATCTTTTAATTCCAGTACCATTCGGCTGGCTGATTTTTTCCCGACGCCAGGAATGGAACCCAGGGTTTCAAGATCGCCTGCTTCAATGGCTGCACATAAATCAGAGACAGAAAGGGTTGATAGGGCGCTGAGGGCCAGTTTGGGTCCGACGCCGCTGATAGTGGTGAGCAGGGAGAAGGCGTGTTTTTCTTCTGTGGTGGCAAACCCGAAAAGTTGAATGGTGTCGTTTCGGATGTGGGTGGAGACGAAGACTTGGACTGATGAATTGATGTCAGGCAGGGTGAAAAATGTGGAAAGCGCGATGAAGACATGGTAGCCCACACCCTGAACCGAAATAATGGCATCTTGCGCTGATTTAGCAGTGAGGGTTCCTGACAGTGAGGCGATCATGTGATGGTGGAGTGTATCTGATCCGCCACAAAAAACGGAACACCAAGAATGGTGAAGAAGAAAAGTGCGGCGAGAGGAGAAAAACTTAGGAGAGATAATTCAGCAGAAATGGAAACGATCTCAAAAAATCAGGCGCTTTCGGCGGCCATTTTCTCCATCAATTCGTCGGAGATTTCAAAGTTGGCATGGACTTTCACCACGTCTTCGTTTTCCTCTAAGAGGTCCATGAGTTTGAGGGCCTGTTCGGCATCGCGGCCGTCGAGTTGGATGTGGTTTTGGGCGAGAAACGTGAGATCGGAGAGACTGGCTTCAATTTGGGCTTTCTGTATGGCTTCTTTGACGGCTTCAAAATCTGCGGGTTCTGAAATGACCTCAAATCCGTTCGGGGTCTGCTTGACGTCTTCGGCTCCCGCTTCAATGGCGAGATCGAATAACTGTTCTTCCGTGACGGGTTGAGCTTCGATGACGAGTAGACCCTTCTTTTGAAACTGCCAGGCGACCGCCCCGGGTTCGGCCATCGTGCCATTATGTTTCGTGAGAATGTTGCGAACTTCCGCTACAGCCCGGTTGCGTTTTTCGGTGGACACTTCGATGAGGAGGGCCGTTCCCCCTGGCCCATACCCTTCCAGCATAAATTCTTCGAATTGGACCCCAGGTAGTTCCCCCGTCCCTCGCTGAATGGCCCGTTTGACGGTGTCGGCGGGCATATTCACTTCTTTGGATTTGGCAATGGCTTGGCGTAAGGCTGGATTGCCGTCGGGATCACCGCCACTTCGTGCGGCAATAGAAATTTCACGGATGACCCTGGTGAAAATCTTCCCGCGTTTGGCATCTTGCGCGCCTTTATGACGCTTAATGGTTGACCAATGACTATGTCCACCCATGCTGGCGATCCATTTCCCAATTTACAGGGGTAAGAGGTACCTAGAAATTCACTACGCGTGGGCTTCTATCACAGTATTTGAAAAGGAGTCAATGCAGGTATGCGTTGGAGAAAAGGTTGCGGAATAGACCAGAAACCCGTTGTTCTTTTCCCTCGGAGGGAATATGGTAATCTGTCGTTCATTTGCTGAAGATTAAGGGAGACTGAAGTTATGCGTGTGGTGTTTATGGGAACCCCGGCTTTTGCGGTGCCCACGCTACAACATCTGGTTGATTCGACATGTATGGTCGTGGGCGTGGTGTGCCAACCCGACCGGCCGAGTGGGCGGGGCAAGAAAATCCAGTTTGGCCCTGTGAAAACCTTGGCCGTGGCTCAGCATCTTCCAGTGGTTCAACCCCAGAAGATGAAGGATCCTGCCTTTTTGGAGACTCTGCGGACCTGGAATCCCGATGTGATCGTGGTGGCTGCGTATGGGCGCATCTTGCCCCAGGTTATCCTTGATCTACCCCCAAAAGGCTGTCTGAACGTGCATGGCTCTCTCTTGCCCAAATATCGTGGTGCCGCTCCCATTCAATGGGCGGTTA
>JAOUQB010000013.1 GCA_029879555.1 Nitrospirota bacterium
TTTCCAACTCCCATTCATTTTCTGACTCCTGGAGGAGAAGATGTGGTCATTCCAGCTGGAATGTATCAGGTAGAAGTGGCAGAGGCTTGGTTGAAATTGATACCTGATGGAGAGCGGAGATTGGAAGCCATCTTGGTAGATGCCACTTCAGGGACGCACGAAGAAACGTTGACGGAGTCAGCGGTTCGATTAGAGGGAGAATCAGAGAATCCCGATGTCTTTCATTTGGCCATGGTGTTGTCAGATGGGACGGGACTGGAAGCCATTGGGACCCAAAGCGGTATTCGGCCGCGTGGGTGGAGATCGGCGTTTGTGAGCAAGCTCAGTAACGCCAAAACTTTCGTGTCTCCCCAAAGGGCATATGTCTCAAGGCCTGGTTCACAAACGCAAGCTCAATTACGGCAACCGAAAATTCCACTACCTGGTTCTGGGAGCCAAACATTAGCGCCGGTTTCACCTGTCCTAAAGTCCATCAAATCCATTCACTATCGCGGGAACTTTCCCAGTCACCGTAAAAACGGATGGAGTGACGCATTACAAGGTGTGGCTAACGATGACAAGCATTGGTTTTTTACGCAAGTCGGGCGACTCTGGAAATTTCCGATATCCCACGATTTGAATACGAAGGTGTACCAGCCAGACTCCTCGAAAGGTATTCTCGCGGTGTCAATCCCGAAAACCTTACGTGACAAAGGATACAACCATTTTGGGGATTTAGATTATTTTGATGGGTATGTGTTCATACCCCTGGAGGGGTATCAGATAGAATGGCGAGATTTAGCTTTACACCCGAAGAAGATTGGGGTCACACCCAGGATCGCCGTATTTCGCGCCTCGACCCTTTCGTATGTTGGATCATTCCTGCTGCCTGAACAGACTCATGCCGGATGGTGTGCCATCCATCCAATAACGAAGCGGCTTTATTCATCTAATAACCACATTTCCTCCACAAATCCCCTCTTTGTCTATGCCTTTGACTGGGGGCAACTCAAGACAGCAACGGCATCTTCCATTTTGTCATGGCAGGCATCCCCCCAAAAGGAATTCCTCTTTGATGGACAGGGCCAAAATAAAATGACGATCAAACCCTACCTTCAGGGAGGAGATTTCTCAGCGTATGGGGAAGAACTCTACATCGTGAATGGGAAAGCGGACAAATTTACAAACACGGATGGAGGCATTTGGGTTTTTTCCGGCAATGACCACAGGCTGCTGAAGCGGTCGTCTCAGAGCGGGGAGTTTAAGTTCGAATTTCACCCGGGTTGGAGCAAATATGAGGAGCCGGAAGGGATCACTATTTGGGATGTACCGAGTGGGAAGGCGCCACGAATTCCCCGCAGCCAGGCCCATGTGATCCTCCTCGATAACGATGCGGATACGGACGAATGGTATTTCAAGCATTACGAGGTGATTCGTTGACGCGAGGTAGTTTTTTCTGTTTTTGTGGGGAACGCGAAGAAAATCGAGATGGGGAGGCAACCTACCACCTAGTGCGATGAGCCAAACGAGTCTTGTTGATCCATTTTCGACTCTGTCCTCAATCTGACGGCAAGAACGAATATATTTATGACTAGAGATTCAAAAATGGAGGAGCTCGCTCGCGACAGTCCATTCTCCTACACCTGTCACCAGTGTTCACGCTGTTGCTATGACAAACGTATTCAGGTGAATCCGTATGAAGTGGCGAGATTGGCTCAAAATAAGGGGCTCTCCACGACTGAATTAATTGCCAACTATTTAGAGCTGGGGAAACCGTACTTAGATAATCAATCTGATGGGGCCTGTGTGTTTTTGACGGATCAAGGGTGTGGTGTGCATGCGGATCGTCCGCTTGTCTGCCGTATCTACCCGTTAGAGCAACGGTTGACGGGTGAAGGACGCGAATCGTTTCACTATGCAAGGCCTCATCCAGAAACCGAAGGGATGTATGGTCAGGCAGGAACCGTCAAAGATTTTCTGATGGCCCAAGGACTCCCGCCTTTTCTGGAAGTGCGAGACCGTTACGTGGCCGTCGTGTATCGGTTGCTAGATATCCTTGCTCAAGACGTCGAAGACCATGAAGATGCACTTGAGACCGCGAAAGACGTTTTCAGTGACGACGCTTCCATCCAGCAAGCCTTAGGAGAATGGTTGGATATGGATGTCGTGGTGGCCCGTCATTGTCAGGCGCATCGCCTCAATGAACCCTTTGATCTTGAAGAACGACTCACGGTATATCTTGAAGTCATGGAAGATTGGATCAATCACCACTCAATAGGAGGCAATCATGAAAATCAAACCTAAGAATTCCAAGGTGCTGAATCGAACGAAAACTATCGCGGCTACGGTTGCCGCCTTGGGAGCCGCGATTGGAGTCAGTATGGGTGATGTTCTGGCTGGATCGCCGAATGTACAAGTTCCCGAATCTGGGAAATCAGCGATATCTAGTCAAAAACTCCAAAAACCAGATGTCCGAACCCCAAAGGTCGAACGGGAATTGAAGAAACGACCACCGACCGTTAGTGGAAAAGTTTTTCGTCCGGATGTTCGAGCAGACAAAAGTTCGAGTTCTGGCCTCCAGAAGCGTCTCGATGCACAAAGAGAAAAAAGTGGCATTATTATTGAAGGCCGGCCTGGTGTGAAGGGCAGTAAAATTGCAAAATAACGCGCAGTCATACCAAGGTACGTGTGATCAATTTAAATTAACCCATGGTTGAGAGCGGATTGCAAGTCACAATCCGTGAGTTCGGTTTGCTCATTTGTGCTGGATGGAGAGGGCTTTTTTTCAGTCTGAAGATTCTTGCAGGGGATAGTTGAGAAAGATCCGGCGGGTCGGGGCTTTACATTGTTGAAGGAAGCGAAGCAGTTCAAATAACCGAAGAGGCCCTTGAGCGGTACAATCAATCACTCCCTCCTCATTCACTCGCCAGACCCAGTGGTTCGCACGAAGGAGAGACATGCCTTCTTCACAGGATCGGCTTATTGCCATTGTGGTGTTCATCTTCTTTTTCCTCCCTTAGTGCCGGTGGTCCATAGAATTGGCGAGGACCTTCGCGCAGTCGGAACAACAGACTTCCTGGTTGGAGACAGACACCAACCGAATATAATGTTCGCACCGGACGCAATACAGATATCCTGATCCATAAAATCGATAGGGATAGGTAGGCAATAACCTATGCCAATTGACAGTTTCGATTGGCAGCATGGGACCGGTCAGGGACAGCATGGTATCAGCCTTTCATATCCATATGATGCCGTGATTACGGTCGCCATAGCCAAAACATCGACAACAGTCCCAGTAGACTGATTCCGCTGATGGTGATGAAAAATGTGCTTTCCATACATCTTGCCTTTCTAATGGGGGCAGTCGTTTGTAGTCAGTTCCTGATTCACATGAAACGCAACCTTGATGCCACAACAGGCCTGCCGGCATTGAACCAGCAGGGAATCAGTCAACTTATTGATTTTCAAGGAAAAAATAAGAGAGAAACTGCTTGTGGCCTGGGAATCTTTGGGCGTATTGAATGAGGGGTGTATAGAGGTGGGTACAGCCTGTTTCTAAAACATTGAAAAGCAGATGACCGTTCGAAGAGATCCCGCATGGGTAGGGGAAGGCTTTGAGCCTGTCCAGCTTTCTTGCTGGGAGCACCCAAGAGGCCCGAACTGCTTCCAGAGTGGAATGGTTCGGACTCTCGGGGATCTATCGGGTCGATGCATCAGAAGCCATCAAGCTCGTAGGGGGTGGCAGGTCGATCCGAAGATATTCCCGACGACCGACATGTTTGATGGGTTCTTACCGTCGTGGTACCAACGAAGGTGACTTCAGTCCGGTGGGCGGTTGAAGCCTCTGTCTGGTGGCACTTGGCGTCGTCATCGTTGAGGAAGCCGTAATGCCGTTCGGGCTCAATTGAATAAATTGATTGCCCGATCGCAGAATGAGTCGTTCCTGGTTTGGCGTGGTGTCGATGAGGACTTCATTGATTGTTCCTGATAAGGACTGACTTTGAAAGAGCGATTGGAATTTATTGGCCGGTAAGGAGGAAGGTGGCAGGTCTTTGCCATTCCACAGACTTCCAATGACCACGGGCCGATTCGGGTCACCATGCTCAAAGGCCAGCACCACTTCATCGCCCATGTCGGGAATCCACATGGCCGTATTCCCCACGCCCGTGGCAATTTGAGCCACCCGGACCCAGCCGGCGTCTCCTTCGGTTTTATTAGTGAAGGCCGGGTTTCGCCATGGGAATCGCACCCGGACGCGGCCAAATTCATCGACATGCTTCACTTCTCCTTCCGGGCCAACGACGAGCCCAGGGAGAACGCCGGACACGACAGGGTGCGGGGTCGTGGGAGTAGGCCGGAAAATCACATTGGTGGGCAGACAGGTGAAGGTATTCCGGTAGGATTTGGGTGTGCCTTCATGCTCGACTCCGGTGATCACGTATTCTTGGTTGAAATCCTGACGGGGATGTCCCACGAGGAGGAACCGAAATCCCGCTTGCAGTTGAGGGTAGGTCGATTCTCCCCGGCAAGCCTCCCCCTCGGTTACGTGCGCATCGAGTCGGAGCCTGGCCACACGTTGTGACTCTTGTGGGGAGGCCACTGGAGCGGGGAAGATGTCTTCCCGGAGATCGGAGAATTGGGGTGATTGAACCGAGGCGGTCAAATTGATGTGTGGAATGCGCCAATTGAAGTCTCCTGCTTGCGTCCGACCCGAATGAAGTCCTTGCCCGCGGGAGAACACGGTGATTGAGGGAGACGCTTTGGCACTGAAGAGGAGTTTCCCGGGAGGGAGGATAGGAAAAGCGGTGTTGGCATCTCCAAGGATGACCTTTTCTCCGGATGCGGTAGGTTCAAAGTGGTAGTGAATGCCCTCGTCTTCCAAGAGCCGTGAAACAAATGCCAGTTCAGATTCTTGATACTGGAGCGTTAATTCTTGAGGTGGAAACGAGGCATTCAACCTCATTTCAAAATCAGAAATTCCGGCTTCATTGAGAAGAGTGTTGATAATTTGGACGGGCGTCATATCCTCAAAGGTCCGGCTGGTGACGCGGTAGGCCAGACGATTGAAGACGGGCACCAGTCGCACTCGATACTGACCTTGTCGCCCTGATACGCCCATCTGTTCCACGCGCTCCACCATGCCGGCGACGGATCGGCCCCTGGCCACCGCAATCTGAAAGGGCTGGCCGACGATGTTGTCAAAGTTCAGTGCAGGGTGAGGGACGGTGAGGTCAATCTCAAACGCGAATGGCTCTGAAATGCCTTCGGTGCCGGAAAATTGTACGACCGACCCTTGGGAAAGAGCCGCCAGATCCGGATTGACCGCCGCCTGTCCAGTGGCCAGGATGCCGAGGGCCAATGTGAGGAAGGTAAGCATGAGGAATGGTTTCTTGAACATCAGTAGCCTCCTTACATTGAATCGAAATAGCAATGAATGCAAGTCACCTGTTGAGGAGTCGAATGTGGGTGACACCCAGCATATCAGTTATTTCCGGCCTGTCTTCACCGGCCCCTCAATATAGTTTTTTAAGGTAACTTCACTTATTTATCCCAGAAATCGCACACAAAGCGGAGGCTGTCGATGTAAATGCCATGCCGTCCACGAATGGCTTTGCCGACTTTTCCCGATGGGCAGTGAAATCTACCACTGTTGGAGGAGTAATTAGTCCCAAACTGGGCAACGCATCGCCCAGACCCTGTTCTACACTCAGTGCTGGTAGAAAATTCCGGCATTTTTTGGGCTGGCAGCCATGGGCTGCAAGGAAGGAACCCGGATTCAATAAACTGACCTGAAAGTACCGAGATCCCCTGTACCACATCGCCTTGATTGCACCGAGTGGGGCGGGCCAATCCTCCACTCCCACCAACCGGCCCTCTTGTGAACTCATTGCCCAGGGCACCAGTTTGTGGATTGACTTGTTGGCAAATAATGCCAATGGCATCGAGCCACATTCCACTTTTATAAGTCACTCCGACGAGGACCGATTGGTTACCGCAATCCAGGTTATAGGAACGATTGCCTCCACTTCCTCCAAATAACGGGGTAGAAAATTCAGTTGGCGTCGTGCTCTGAGAGGTTGAACTCAGCGTTCGTAATCGCTGAATCGTTAACAATGAAAGAGTGCCTCTCGAACGAATGCCGCTATAGCTGCCGATGGCTTCCAGGCGTTTGCCGTCCGGCAACAGTAAGGCTAGGTGGTGGGTGTTGGGCTGTTCGCCTTCAGCCGACAGTGCCATGGGTGTCGTGAGGGATTCCTCATGTGTGGCCGACTGGGCTTCCAATAAGGCCGCATCCACAGTTTGTCGGCCGCTTGGCGTCACCCGGAGCCATGCTTCGGCAGGTTCGACGGCATAGTCTCCAGCAGGTAACACCACATCACTGCCCTCGGCGTTGGTAAAGTGCACGGGTTGTTCAAGGGTCACTGTCGTATCGGCGAATGCCGACGGGACCGCTAAGGCGACAAGGTACAGAACCGCGCCTGTCATGAATGAAAAAATACTTCCAATGTGGTTTCGCATACTTCCTCCTTTTGACGTTGGTATTGTTAAATCTCTTGCGGGTATATTCCCCGCTGCTCGCGGCGTAAACTACTCGCATGGGCAACAATTCAGACACTAGAATTGAAAATAACTCGGGAAGCATGGCCATGAAAATATGATAGGGAAATATGACCAACAACAGGGAGACGCCTATCAGAAGTTATACACTAATCACCAGTTGGCACTCTTCTAATACCCGTCCGCTTGCGGCGGGGATCATTTATTAACAATTGATTTTTTAGAACGACTATCTTTTCACCATCCGTACTGGCAAACGAGAACCCTATTTATCCCAGTTGTCGCAGACAAAACGTGCGCTATCGACATATAGGCCATATTTTCCCCTGAAGGCTTTCCCAGCCATGCCAGCAGGGCAAAAGAAGAGATCGCTGGGAGCCCCCCCGCTTCCGCCAAATGCCAGACAGGCTGCCGTGCCGGGATTACAGATCTGACTGGACACCGGCGCTTTTCGTGAAGGCTCCCACCGGCTACAGCGCATATGGAATTCATTGATGTATTGCCCGGAAAACGCTTTGATGCCTTGAGCCACGTCCCCGGCGCGACATCGAGCGATCCTGGCTTGACCTCCGCTACCCCCCACGGGGCCCCTGGTGAATTCCCGTTCCAAGGCTCCGGTTTGGGGATTGACCTGCTGACAGATAATCCCTAAGGCATCCATCCATAGGCCAGCCTTATAAATTGCTCCAACCATGACGGACCCACTGCCACAATCCAGATTATAGGAACGGGTCCCTCCACTTCCTCCAAACCTCGGCGTCGAAAATTCAGTATTGGTCGTGCTGGAAAGCGTACGCAAACGTTGTAGGGTTAATAGGGAAAACCCGCGAGAGCGGATGCCACTATAGCTTCCGATCGCTTCCAGCCGCTTACCATCCGGCAGCAGAAGGGCAAGATGATGCGTATCAGGGGATTCTCCTTGAGTCGAGACGCCGAGCGGAGCCTTGAGGGTTTCTTCATGCCTGGCTACCTGGGCTTCCAACAACAGGGCATCGACGGCTTGCCCCTCGCTCGGCGTGACGCGGAGCCATGCATCAGCGGCGTTAACCTCATAGTCCCCTGCATCCAGCACCACATCACTTCCCTCCGCAGTGGTGAAGTGCACCGATTGGTCTAGAGTAATGGTTGTGTCGGCGAAAGTTGTTCCTATCCCCGACGTAAACAACGAAAGAAGAAACGTTCCGGCTATGAGTAAAAACATCGCTCGTCTACGCGTTCGCATAATACCTCCTTGGTCATCTCATTGAATGTATGGTGAACATTGAACATCGTATTCTGGGTCTTCCCACTGAGGGTTTTACCAAATGTTGCCTGCGCCGGGGGTGTAGGAAGCAGAGACCACGCTATTCGTAATCAAGGTGTCTGATTGCACTACCCCACTAAATTTCGAGGTTGCAGCTTGTGCGTTGATCGCGGAGGCTAGGATTTTGATGACACTTCCTTGAATGGTCACGATGCTAGCTTGCCCAATCGTCACCCGACCGGCGTTGTCGACCTGGATTGCTGAGGCCATGAGGTTCAATTGACCTTGAAGCGTATTCACGAGACTCGTTAACGAGCTGACTTGTTGCTCAAGGGTCTGGACCCGCTGCGAAACCGGGTCCATGGGTTGCACCGGAGATGTCGGCAGTGGTTTAGATTTTTGGATGACAGAGCTCTGTTTTGTTTGAGTGGGAATACGTGTAGCCTGTTGTTGGCGTGCTCTCGTTTGGGACGTCCGCTGGCGGGTCACCGCCCGCGATCGAATCCCACTCACCGAGCCAATGGACTCAAACCCTATTCCCCCGGGTAGTAATAACACTATATGTTGCTGATCGCCTTCTTCATGTGTAGCGAATGCCTCTGGGGCATCAAGGGGTTCCTCGTGCGTCGTGTGGATGGCTTCAAGTAGCCACGCTTCTCTCCGTTCTCCCGGAATGACGCGTAGCCATTCCTCGGCCGCTTCCACGGCATACGACCCCGCATCGAGCACCACGTCACTTCCTTCGGCCGTGGTGAAATGGACCGGTTGCTCCAGTGTCACGGTGGTATCAGCTAAGGCCGGCTGGCTCCCTGCTACACACCAGGCCATAATCGCCCCTGCCATGGCTACAAAAAGAGCGGGTTTGTGGTTTCGCATAACGCCTCCTTAAATAGGGGGTTTTTGAGAATTCATGTTTTAGACTTCCGACTCCATCATTCAAGGCTTGGGATGAATTTGAAAATTATTTATCCCAGGTATCACACACAAAACGGGTACTGTCGATGTACCAGCCGTATCTCCCGCGAAAGGCTTTGCCCACTTTTCCGGAGGGGCAGAAAAACGATTCGTTATACCCTCCGCTTCCGCTCCCGAAACTCCTGCAAGTCCCTTCTTCGCAATGCACCGTTGTGGAATATCGAGGTTGCTTCTGTGCAGTGAGCCAATCTCGGCAAAAAAATGTTCCACCATTCACAAATTGGCCTGATCGTACGACGATGCCTTGGACGGCTTGCCCTTGTGGACATCGGGAAGTTTTCGCCGTGCCGCCGACACCACCAACCGGTCCACGAGTAAACTCATCTCCCAGGAATCCGGTTTGGGAATTCACTCGTTGGCAAATGATTCCTAACGCATCCAACCAAGACCCGCTCTTATAAATTGCCCCCACCATTATGCTGCCACCGCCACAATCAAGGTTATATGAATTCGTGCCCCCTCCTCCTCCAAATACTGGAGTGGAGTATTCAGTTGATGCGGTACTTTTGGTGCTTGAAAGAGTTTTTAAACGTTGAATGGACAGCAAGGAGAGAGTACCCCTGGATCGGAGGCCGCTGTAGCTGCCGATGGCTTCCAGGCGCTTGCCACCGGGTAGAAGAAGAGCCAGGTGATGGACATCCGGCGATTCTCCCTGAGTGGATATGGCCAACGGTTCGGTGAGCGATTCGTCATGGGTGGCTGATTGGGCTTCCAAGAGCAGCGCATCGACAGTTTGCCCGCCACTCGTGGTCACGCGTAGCCATGTGTCGGCCAGGGCGAGTTCATACTGCCCGGCAGCAAGTGCCACATCGCTGCCCTCAGCATTGAAAAAGTGCACGGGTTGCTCCAAGGTCACGGTCGTGTCGGCCAGGGCCGGGGAAAGGCCCGCCATCCACCAACTAATGCATGCCCCGGTTAGGGTTAACAAGATCCTGGTTTTGCTCTGTCGCATAAGACCTCCATCCGTTGAATACAAGGAAAAATTCCTGCCTATCAAGACCGTTCTTTGATTATCGAACCGCTGCCTCAGCCAGTTGCAACACGCTTCGGTTATACCGTTCCAAGGCTTTTCGAGTATCTTCTGTATGCGTGGTGGCTAAAATAATAATTTGTTGTTTCGAGGGTAGGTACCGGAGCAGCGCTGACAATGGACCGGCATGCCGTTGAATCGCGGCGTAGGATCGATTGTTTTTTAACGCATCTTTGGCTTCATCGATAACTTTGCCATAGGCATAATGGGCTCCGGCTTTGACGCTCCCGACAATGATGGTATTGATGAGCGCCTTCCATGTAATATCTGGTATCACCTTCGCAACGCCAGAGGCGATACCGCCCACTTCGGGTACGAGGCCGGCGACACTCTGAGCGACTGTTCCTCCTAGCTGTTCTCCAAAGTCCAGCGTCTCGACTGCGGATCGAATGAGGAAACTTCCCCCGCCAGGTATTTCACTATCGAGATAGTTTTTCCCGACCACTCGGATGATTTCCATGCCAATGTCGATATAGAGGGACTCGGTCCATGGAGCATTTGGGTCGAGGGCCGTACGGACCCCACTCAAGGCCTGCTGGCGTTGTGAGGGGTTATTCAAGAACTTTGTCAGGGACTCGACCTGCGATGCGGCTCTGTACAACTCGCGTGGGTTTAGCAATTGGTCGGCCAACACCGCATTTTTGATGTCGAGGATGTCCCCCAAACCTGGCACGACGTCTTTCAATAACTCTTTGGCGTCGTCACCGGCGAGTCCTCGACTCACGATGCTGTTGGAGATTGCCCTGGCATGGGCCGTCTCTGGGTATTGTGGCGGAAGACTTCTGGCTTGAATTCTGGCTTGTGCGATGTCCTGGGGACTTAAGGCCAGTGCGGCTGACAGAAGGTCACCGATTTGTTGACTCAAGCTTCCGTACAGAATGGGGGCCACCTGGTTGTCAAACATGCGTTGTCCTTGAACCTTGATTGTTTGCTGGAGTTGCCCGGATGTTGCCTGCATGTTCTGAAAGTGGGGACGGACGAACTGCATGAGGCAGCGCCCGCCTGGTCCCTTGTTTGCTAATTTTTCGAGAGATCGAAACGCCATGCCGATGAGTTCTGGTCCCTGGGGAGCGGTGCGGGAAGGATTCCGAAGGGCTTGCAGTTGTTCCGCCATGATGTCCCCAAAGCTTTCTTCCCAGTCTTTCATGACTTCTAAAAATAACCAGTTGGCAAACTCAGGCGGGCTTGCGACAAAACGTTGAACCAGTTGGGGCACATTCACAGACCCCTGACCAGATTGTTGTCGGAGACAGGCGAACAACGGTTCCAGGTTGAGTTTTCTGACCGCCTCCAGGGTTTGAATTTCGCTTTGGAGTGTTGCGACCATGGGATTGTTTTGGACGTTGTTGATCTGCGTTTGGACTGCACCCCCGATGGCTTGCCCCACTTGTCTGGCCCCTTGTTCGACCGCCCGTTTGGCTCGTAGTGCTGCCGCTCTAGCGTCTTGTGCTCCCTGTTGCACTCCACGTTGAACGCGAGAGGCGGCCTGCCTGGCACGGCGTTGGGCTTGTTGCGCAGCTTGTTGAGTGCGCTGTCGTGCTTGGTCAACGGCTTGTTGACCCTGCTGAGCAGCTTGTTGCGCCGCTTCTTGAGCTTGTTGGGCTGCCTGTTGAGCGGCCTCCTGCGCCTGCTGAGCGGCTTGCTGAGCCGCGTTGGCTGCGTCGGAAGCCGCATCGTTGGCTGTGGATGAGGCCTGGTTGTAGGCATTGGTCGCGGTTTTTTTGGCGTTGTTAAACGCTTGCCCGAGATTGAACCCTCTCGGGCGAATCCCACTGTAGGTGCCGGTGGCTTCCAAGCTTTGCTGGCCAGGAAGCAGCAGCATGACAAATTGAAGGTCGGCTTCCTCGGGGGAGTCCCCAGAAAAAGCCATGGCCAAGGGATAATCAATAGCCAAGGGATGGGCGTGTCGATCGACTTCGATGAGTACCGCATCCCGTCGTTCTCCCGGCACTAAGCGAATCCATTCGTCTGCCGATTCCACATCATAGAGGCCTGGCCCGACTTCTACGTCGCTCCCGTCCGCCGCTAGGAAGTGCACCGCCTTCTCTAAGTGAATCGAGGTAAAGGGATCGTCGATGTTCCCCTGGCTCGTCGCGGGAAACCAACAGAGCGATACAGAAATACAGATGAGAATGCATAAGGGGGTTCGATGCCTCATAGTCGAGCTCCTATTCGTAGAAATGTAAGAGATGAGGAAATGTCTAGGGGACGAAGACTGTGGTACTACCAGAGACCACTTTTCCTCCGGCGACGGTACTCGTGACATGTGCGACCGACTTGCTGCCGTTGTTCAGTTTGACTTGGGGAGCTTTGAGGTGGAGAGTTGCGGCCCCTTCAATGTTTGTGTTTTTTCCGCTCTTGACCAACACATCCTTTCCGCTGGTCAGACTGAGATCTTCGCCTACTGTGAGGTTGGTGTCTTTTCCCGCCGTCATCGTGAGGGCTTGTACTGCGTTCAGGCTAAGATTCTCAGCCTGGATGGTCGTGCCGTTTTGGCTAATGTGAACGACCGACCGAAGGGCATTCACTTGACCCTGAAGGTGGGCGACTTGTTGTTTCAATGCCGTGATTTGTTGGTTCAGGTATTCCGGGGTGATTTGTAATTGTTGGACTGAGCCCCGTTGTTGTTGCATGGGCGGTCGTTGAATCTGACGTGTTCCGGGGTCGGCGGCCTGGGCCACGGAAGTCATAAGCACACAGGTTGTGATGGCTATGGTCATAAAGATGTGCATGATTCGCCTCCTGATGATTGAGTTGAGATCGTTGGTAGGGTACGTCGTTTCCATTGATGGTTTCCGTCTATGGTTGCAGGGCGAGTCGCCAGTCCTGATTGCTAAGCCCGCGTCTAAAAAAGTATCGACGCCAATGAGGCAAAGAAGCCCTCAGATAAAGCCAATTTTTTTCCATCGGTGGTGAAGATTGTTGTGAGGTCTGTGTCATGGTTCTCTCCTGAACGGGTTTCTCCCAGCTTGCGCGGTCATTACTTTTGCGGAAGACTGGGGTTTAGGTTTTGTCTTCGCGGCTGTCTGCGTGACTTTGGCTGAAGCGGGACAACCTTCTGCTGAGTGAACGGGACCGTGTTTTTTCTGGGAACTGTCTGTTGTGAAACTCCACTGGATTCAACACCGGGAAATTGCGTCAATTGGGCGGTTTCGCAATACATTTCGATTTGGACGTGCGGGGTCCCCTCTCTGGTCACGGGAGCCATTCTGAAAATTCCAAGATTATTCAGCGCCAACGTCGCTAAGACGGTTTGCCCATCCGAAGACAGCCATTCCAGGACACCGTGCTTGGTATTGCCGGCCAGCTGTCCTTGAAGTACAAAGGCCGAAAACCAGGCCGTAAACGGTCCAGCCTGATGGTAAGGAATTGTGATGACCACATTTCCGACCTGGAGACGTCCACCCCTTACGCGAGATTCCCCAGCGCTTCCTCCGTCCCGATAGCTAATGATTTCCTGCTTCACGACAAAGGGCTCAATGCGTTGAACGAAGGCACAGGCCTGTTCCAGCCCTTGAATTTGCAGTCGAAATCGTCCTGTGTGGAAGCCACTTTGATTTGCCGGAGGTGGGGCCACGGCCTGCCCGGAGGCCGGTTGATACCCGATCCTTTCGGGCGTCACCGTCATTTGCCAATAGGTTGGTTCATTCGTGGTAACGTCTAACCCAGGGAACACGACTTCTTTGATCAGCGCATTCTGGAGTTCCCGCCGCTCGATGATTTGACCGTTTTGGTTGACGAACGCGATGGCTCCATTTTTCCTAGGATTTTGGCGATTCAAGGTTTTGGCAATCCATTGAAAGAACGGTCCGGACATATTGGCTCCGAAGGTCAGGACTATGTCTTCATATTTCAGCCTGCCCAGACGTTTACTCAAAACCGTGGAATTGCCATCTTGATAGGAAATAATCTCTCCCGAGACGAACCCGCTTTCCAGCGACTGCAAGGGACCCACTGTGGCACCATCGAGTTCAAGCACATACCGAATGGTACTCTCAGTTTGAATGACTCGGGCGGATTGTGCCGCATACACAGAATGAGATCGCTCTGTCAGGAATGGCCATCCACATGCCAGGATCCCTCCTGTGAAGATGGCGGTTTTCGTGAGGAACTCTCTCCGGCTTTGGGCGGTTGAGTGTGTGTGGGATCGATGTGTTAATTTCGGGCGTTGCATGGATCGCTTCCTTTCATGAAGGCTGGCTGAGGCCAGAAGGTATTAGCATTCGTTCATGCTTCAGGCTTTGGTTGGCTCACGGGTCAATTGGTCGTCACTTTGGAACCCTTAATGATTACCGGGCCAGACCCTTTGATGACAACCTTGTTCCCTTTAATATCGATATCCCCGTTCTTATTGAGGACAATAGAGGATTTACCGGCTTGTAAGGTTAAGCGATCACCGGCGGTAATGATCATCTGTTTTCCTACGGCCATGGTTCGGTTGATGCCCACGTTTTCTGCCAAGCTCTGTCCAACCGTGAGGGTCATATCCTTACCGATCCTCGTGCTTTGATTGGTGCCGACGGTGCGGTTATGGTTGAGACCGATCGTTTCCGTTTGGGTTTTCCCCACCTCTGTGAGTTGATCCGCGCTCACGGAGCTCTTGGCATTGCCTCCGGTCACCTCCTGTTTGTGCTGTCTGGCACGTATAACTAGCGTGCCGTCTTTGGCAACGTTGATAAGGGACCGGACTGTGCCCAGTTCTTGTTGAAGAGCTGATATCTGTCGCTGTAATTGCTGAATCTGTTGAGCGGTCTTGGGGTCGGCGGCGTGCGACACGGAAGTGTGGAATAACAGGCCTATTGTGAGTGCTATAAGGAGGGTGCGCATCATTCAATTCCTTTCCAAGCTAGGGAGACAAGAATCGCTGTAATTGTTTCTCGGTTGTTAGCAGGTCTGTCGCACGAACCTCCTTTGTGGTTCAATCCTTTTTGGCATTTATCAGGACCAAGGATTTGGGATAGCGGGTAGTGTACTGAGGCTAACAAAAAAATGTGAAGTAAATCACAGCTTTTGATAAGGGGTCAGACTCGAATTTGTTGAAAGCGTTTCCATTTCTAATCACAGAGTACTCGTCTGACTACATTTTACGGCTCGGTCGGTTACGGGGTGTTGGCTTGATGCCCGAAGGCGGCGGGTTCAGTGAGGCCGACTTGTTCCAGCAAAGTTGCTCGTTGAGTGAGGAGGTCGGTGTTTCCGGGTTTATCATGAATCAGGGTTTGTAAGGCAGTTATCGCGTCGTACCATTGTCCTTTTTGGGCGTAGCCTTCCGGAGAATAGAGCGGGTGAGCCCTAAGAGGTAGCGATCGGCCTGGACGAGAATTGCTTGATAGCGTCCCCGAAAAGGAGGGCCATCGGTATGATGCAGGTGATTGTTAGCGCTGGGTAGAGAGCCCGTTCCCATGCGGCATGCCCCCGCACGAGGTTGCCGCGGGGCGTGTGGACCAACAAATGGTTATGGTTGGCTATGAACAAGAGGCGTGGATCTCGAGTCCAATGCGCTGGCGGGCTGCTGCTAGTGTCTCAATAAACGCCCCGTCATCCTCGTGCTGGTGAAAGATCCGTTGGTACCCTCGGCCACGATTCATGACGTGGTCACACGCATCCTCAAAGTGGAGGCGGAGCGGCCGAGGCCTACGGAGGAGCCGACGCGGATTAAGATATTAAATCAAATCTTGAACACTTTTTTGCTAAATTCCCTTGTTAGTTGAAGTCGAGACCGTCCATGAAAATCCCAACTCCTTTGTCCATTTCGGCTTGAGACTTTTTATTCCAGAAACGTTGGGCCGCCAGTGCCCATTTCAACTCGAAGCCCTCCTAGGCCTCCGATGGTAGTGCCCTGAAAGTGTAGAATATTGACTCCGTGAATAAGGTATTTTTCTATTGTGAAGTCGGTAAATTTCTACTGTGGGTGCTCGATGCCCATTATCTCGTTTTTATTTAGAAATATCTTCAGCGTGTCGTCTACAGCCAAACGCCCTCGAATCACGGCGGGAAAGTCGGCACTCTGGACCACCCTAAAGCGAATTTCAAATGTCGATGTTCCGAGTGGGACATCAAGCCATCGAGATTTCCCATTCGCAACTATCCAGGCCGGGTACGGATTCCGCACCCTGGCGGTTATACCCCTCGGAACGATGACCATAGACGTGAAACGTATCCGCATTTTCCCAGATTTTGTAGTGGGTATCACTTCCCGCCCGTCCTGGCACTTGCTCGTCCCTCACAGCCAACTTGTGTTCAGAATAGTCTGAGCGATAACCCGTTGAGAAAAGACCTGATGGGCGTACTACGGGAAGGCCTCAGGGAAAACGAACCTCGCCCGCATCCCGAGCGGTCGTGCCGCCTGCCCTGCTGTCGATGCTCTGTACCTTGATCCCGGCCCTGCTGAAATCGACCCTCAGGTACTTGTTGAACTCGGCGCTGCCAGAGTAGAAGACCGGCACCTGCTTGCCTGTGGAGGTGCCTGTGGGTGTCAGTATCCATTGCTGTGTGTTGTCATTCTGTGCTGGTCGAGTGACGAGCCGAAAGTCGTTTGCCGCATTTTCATGTGCATCCATGTAGCGGCCATTGGACTTTTGCTGGATGGTGTACGTGTTGTTGCCGAGGGGCGTCAAGATCCATTGCTGTGTGTTGTCGCCCTGCGCTGGTCGGGTAACGAGTCGAAAGTCGTTTGCCGCATTTTCATGTGCATCCATGTAGCGGCCATTGGACTTTTGGTGGATGGTGTACGTATTGGTGGTGCCCACGACGGGTGTCAGCATCCATTTCTGTGAGGTGTCATTCTGCGCTGGTCGGGTAACGAGCCGAAAGTCGTTTGCCGGATTTTCATGTGCATCCATGTAGCGGCCATTGGACTTTTGCTGGATGGTGTACGTATTGGATCCCACGGAGGTCGTGAGGAATTGGCAGGTCGCCGACTGCTTCCCCACCCAATGGTGGATGTGTCCCGCGAAGATCGCTCGCACGTTCGCGTACTTGTCGAGGATCGTCATGAACTGGTCCCAGCCGGGGGTTTGCGGGTTGAACTTGTTCCCGGGATTGGAGCAACCCGGGCGCTCGGTTGTTTGAATCTGGTGCATATTGAGGATGACATTTTTCGATTTGGCCCTTGCCAGGTCCGAGTCGAGCCAGCCAAGGGACTGCCGGATATCCAGATCGAATGCATGGACACCGACTCTGTAGCCGTAGGTGGTTTTGAAGGAATAGGCTGGATAGTTGTTCAGCTGCACGAAATGAACATCACCGATATCCCAGGAGTAAGCCAAGCTGCCATGAATATTGCGATGATTGCTCAAGTTCGCGGTGTTGTTCGTCTCCCAGTAGTCGAAACTGATCGGGTATCCTCTTTGCTTAAGTTTGTTGACCGAGTTCCTCAGGAAGAAGATCGATCTAGCCGCGCAAGAATTCCGGGTTCGATCGAAGTGAACGGTAGGGCTAAAGCCATCGGAGCCGCAATCTGTGCCAATGGGTTCATGGAGGTTGTTCTCGTAATCGTGGTTACCGAGCCCTGGATAGAGGTTGATCTTGCTCGTCTCGAACGGAGTAGTGTAGATCTGGTTGAACTTATTGAACTCATCTGCAAGAGGGTTACTATCAAATAATCCCTCAATTACCCCTAGGCCGTAGGGTCCCCCCGGGCCGTTGGGGCCCCTGCCGTAGGCCGTGATATCACCATTGATGATGATCCCCGCGAACTTCTCCCGGCCCACCTGCTCGATCAGCTTTGTAATACTCTGGGCGTGGTCCTGGTTGCTCTTGGTTCCTGCGGACCCCTCGTTATTGTCGACTCCCCCGGTGGCACTGCAGTATTCGCATCTCCAATAGATCTGTGGATCCGACATGATCACCATGGAGAAGTCCTTGCCGCTGGCACGCGCATTGTCGAAGAAGGTCGGCGTATCATCGAAGGTTAAGATCCATCTCTGGGATTCGTCATTCTGTGCCCCTCGGGTGACAACACGGAAGTCGTTTGCCGAATCTGGATAGGCATCCAGATATCGGCCATTGACCTGTTGTTGAATGGTGAAGGTGTTATTGCCCAGGGGGGTCAGAATCCATCTCTGGGATTCGTCATTCTGTGCCCCT
>JAOUQB010000014.1 GCA_029879555.1 Nitrospirota bacterium
ATGAGATTTGATAAACCGAGACGAAAGTCGTAGGTATAGACTTGATAGGGGGCTAATGTAAGATTGCGGACGAGAATATCTTTAATGAAGTCTGGTGTCCGGGGATCAAGTTCAAGCCGCACAACGGACCCGTACTGTCTTAGGTCAATTTGTTCCTCAATGGCGGCGAGTAGGTCTCCGGCTTCATCTTCTTCGATTTCAAAATCAGCATCACGCGTGATGCGGAAGTAATAGGCGGCTTGGACCGTGACTCCTGGAAACAACAGATCCAGATTGGCTGAGATGATATCTTCGAGCCAGATAAAATTAGTGGATTCTTGTTCGCTTTGTATTCCTAAGGGCTGATCCTCTGCCACCTGTTGCTCATCCGGTATTCGGACCAATCGAGGGAAAAGGGCTGGCACCTTGATGCGGGCGAAACATTCTCCGCGTTCTTGGTCCTTCGCCACAACCGCGAGATTCAGAGTCAAATTAGAGATATGCGGAAAGGGGTGGCTGGGATCAAAGGCTAACGGCGTGAGGGCGGGAAAAATTTCTTTACGAAAATACTGTCGCAGTAATGAGCGTTGCTTGGGCTTGACATTTTTATACGAAAGTATCTGGATGCCGGTTTCTGCCAGGGCAGGCAAGAGCACCTCCTTCCAACAGCACAAGACTCGTTCAAAGCTCTGGAGCAAGACGTCTCGGATTTTTCCCAATTGTTCTGATGGGCTGGTTCCATCCAAGGAGGCTTCCAAGACTCCGCTGGTTAATTGCTCGCGGAGGCCGGAGATACGAATCATGAAAAATTCATCAAGATTGTTAAAGAATATGGCCAGGAATTTAATGCGCTCCAACAACGGATTGCCAGGATCTTCGGCTTCTTCCAGTACGCGTTTGTTGAATTCCAACCAGCTGAGTTCCCGATTCAGATAGAACTTGGGATCATCCAAATTGGTGGTCGTTTCTTGTGGGGTATTCTGGGGAAGAATCGATTGATTATTCATGGGCTGTGGTCACTTGTTGTTTAATCAATGGCCATATTCTATTGGGTCACATGGCTATGTGCGGATATCTTCATTATAGCAGAGGGCGGTCTTTCTGCCGATGATAATTGTGAGAAAAAACTTATGGCCACAGGAAAAGGCATCTTATACAATCGATGAAAGGTTTACGGGTCGATGATTGTTCGATTTAGCGCAGTTCGGTCTTATTCACGGTGATGATACAAATTCCGAGAGGAGCTTGCCAGTGCGTGAAAAGCTTTCAACGGATCAATTGGGGCGTTTGCAGGAAACGGCGGTGAGAGCAGCCCAGGCTGCTGCGGTCCCCATCCAAGCCTATTTTGGTGGGCAGCATGTTGAGGTGCAGCAGAAGGGGGATGGGTCTCCTGTGACATTGGCGGATCAAGAGGCCGAAGCCCTGATTCGAGGGCAACTTCTTTCCAATTCGGTGCTCGGGCCTCTGGATATTTTGGGGGAAGAAGAGGGATTGCAAGGAGCTGGCACTCGCTGGCGTTGGATCGTGGATCCGATCGATGGCACGCGCTCCTTTATTCATGGAATCCCGTTATTTGGAACCATCATTGCCTTGCTGGATACGGAAGAGAATCAACCGGTTGTGGGGGTAATTCATCTTCCCATGCTCGGTCAGACCTATGCTGCAGCCAGGGGGTTGGGCGCGACCTGTCAGGGAACGCGAATGGATGTGTCGGGGAGTTGTTCATTAACGGACGCGATTATCGGAGTCGGAGATATTGCTCAATTTGCGAGCGCCAACCGATTGTCGGATTATGAACGTTTGCAGAGCCTGTCGGGATATGTGCGAGGGTATACGGATTGTTTCGGACATGGATTGGTCATCAGTGGTGCGTTGGGCGCGATGCTTGATCCTGCCCTTAATCCATGGGATATTCTGGCGACGCAGGTCCTGGTTGAGGAAGCCAACGGAACGATCCTCCTTTCTCCGTCCTCGGTCCCTGGTAAAGTTGATGCGCTGTTTGGAAATTCCAATGTAGTGGAGCAATTGGCCCGAGAACTTAAATTTTCGTAATGGGAATGTTAAAAAAATCCGCCAGCGGTGTTCCCTGCCTTCGCCGTAGCGGCTTCGCGCAGGCAGGTCGCCAGTTTGCTGTGCTCACGTACTAAGTGTACGCTCCGCGCGTCAAAATGGCTGCGGCCTTGCTGGACGATCTTTTTTGATCATTCCCTCGAATGCGGGGTTCGATCTCGGGCAAGCGATTAAAGGGCCAGATGAAAAAATATTCAACGGGACCCTAGTGCAAAAGGACGGATCACCCCGGACATAAAACGCAGGGGGGAGAGTGGTCTATGCCTAAGATACAAAATGGATGGTGGAGTAAGGGGGATTGTTAGACTATGCAACGATTGGCTGTCATTGATATTGGGACCAACTCCATCCATATGGTGTTGGCGGAAATCGGGAAAAACCTTTCATATAAAATTGTGGATCGCATTAAAGAGATGGCCCGGCTTGGTGATGGCACCTTTGCCACCCATCGGCTTTCTCCAGAGGTCATGGATCGAGGGTTAGCGGTCCTGAAGCGGTTCTCTCTTTTAGCGAAAAATAAAGGATTCGACACGATTCTTCCTGTGGCCACGAGTGCCGTCCGGGAAGCGAAGAACGGCGGGGATTTTATCAAGTTGGTGCGCAAAGAACTGGGTTTGAGGGTTCGCGTGATTACTGGAGAAGAAGAGGCGCGGCTTATTTATTTAGGCGTACGGCATAGTATGGATTTGTCGGATTCTCCCGCGATGATTGTGGATATTGGAGGGGGATCGGTTGAATTGATGGCGTGTACGTCGAAGCGGCTCAAGTTTGTCAGAAGTCTCAAGTTGGGAGCCATTCGGTTAAAGGATCAGTATCTCAAAACAGATCCTCCTGATAAAAAAATGATGCAACGCATGGAGCAGGCTATTTCCCAATCGCTCAAGAAGGCGTTGCTGAAGAAGAATGTGCGTTCGCTACGATCTTTGGTGGCCACATCCGGCATGGTGGGGAATCTCGCTGAAATCATTTACCTCGCTCGAACGGGACGAGCCCTCTCGCAAAACGATATGGCCATGATCTCCCTGAAAGAAATCAAAGAGGTGGAGCTTCTGTTGCGCACGAAGGACACAGAGGGCCGCTTGAAGATCATGGGGCTGGATCCTCGGCGTGTGGATACCTTGTGCCCTGGTGTGCTGGTGCTTCGGCTATTGATGGAATGCCTGGGGGCGAAGCAGGTGCGTATTAGCGATAAGGCGGTTCGAGAAGGGGTGATCTATGATTTTATTCAGGAGCATCATGAAGGCCTAGTGGCGGAGCAAGAAATTCCGAACGTGCGTCGCCGACAAATTTTGTTACTGGCTCGTCGCTATCAATATCCGAAAGTCCATTCCCATCATACAGCCAAGTTGGCTCTTAGTTTGTTTGATCAAACCCAATCGATTCATGGGATGGGCGAGACTGAACGTGAATGGTTAGAATATGCCTCCTTGCTTCATGATATTGGCCATCATATTCAGGAAAACCAACATCACAAGCATACCTATTATTTAATTTCGCATGCGGATCTGCCTGGTTTTTCGTCAGATGAAATTGACATTCTCGCCAATGTGGCGCGCTATCATCGGCGAGGTTTGCCGAAAGTGGGACACCAGGGCTTCAAGTTGTTGAATAGTGAGCAACGCAAGACGGTGTTAGGTTTGAGCGCGATACTTCGGATTGCCGACGGCTTGGATCGCAGTCACTTTTCCGTGGTGAAAGCCATCAAGGTTGAGATGGGAAAATGTCTTCGACTTCATGTGGCCTTCCGGTACGATCCGGAATTGGAGTTGTGGACAACTGAGCGAAGAAAAAAACTCTTTGAAAAAATCTTTCATTGTCAGCTCGAATTGTGTCCAATTGGCGGCAAGACAATAGTGGCCGCATAAGCCTTCATTCTATGTGAAAAGCCTATAGAAATGGCCTAGTCGTTTATGGAATACTTCTCCTTCTAGCAATCCATTTCTAGGGGTGCCCAGGTGGCATACTCGAAATCTCATCGTGCCCCATTTGGAGCGTCCATCTTCCTCAACGGTATCTCAAGCCAATTCGACATGTGAGTATCGATACATCCAGGTCTATTTTTGGTGAACAAGACCCCGCGTTACGTAAGACTTCACAAGAAGAAACCACCGTCCCTCATCGATTTGGTCTAAAGGAGTCGCCTATGTTCGGTTTCATGCCAAGCGAAACAGAGTTTTTTGATTTATTTGAACGGGCCTCTGAAAATGTGGTGGAAGCGGGGCAATGTCTCAAAAATTTGATGAATAATTTTGAGGATTCTGAAAAACAAATCCAACATATCAAAGATTTGGAACATAAAGGGGATGGGCTAACCCATGACCTTATTTTGAAGCTGAACAAAACGTTTATTACTCCATTGGACCGTGAGGATATTCATGCCCTGGCCAGTTCGTTAGATGATATTCTTGATGAAATCGATGCCGTGGCGATCTTGTTCCGGGTGTTTAAAATTGATCGTCCGACTCCTACTGCCTGCACGCTTGCTGAAATTCTTCATGAAGCGGCAAAGGAGGTTGGGAAGGGTATTCGCATGCTTCTGGAAAAAAACTGGGACATCAAAGATTGTGCGATTCGGGTGAATAGTCTAGAAAATAAAGCTGATGAGGTGAGCAGGGAAGCCATCTCCAGATTGTTTGAAGAAGAGCCTGATGCCAAGAAGGTGATGAAATGGAAAGAAATTTACGAAAATTTTGAGATGGGAACCGATTGTTGTGAGGATGCGGTTAATGTTCTTGAACGAATCGCTCTGAAGCATGGGTAAGACGTGATAGCCCTCCCACCTTTGATAAACCTCTGTGACTCTCCGTTGTCCCCATCCGGTGTAACGATCCGTGGTTGATTTCAGCATCCTATTATTTTTGGTGATTGGACTTGCTCTGCTGTTTGATTTTTCAAACGGCTGGCATGATAGCGCCAACGCCGTTGCCACCGTGATTTCAACCCGTGTGCTGAGTCCCATCACGGCCGTCCTGTTTGCAGGAGCCCTGAATGTCGCCGGGGCCTTTATGTCGACGGCCGTCGCCAAAATGGTGGGCAAAGGGATTATTGATCCCGGTGCTGTCAATGATGTGGTGATTGTGGCGGCCTTAGGGGGGGCGATCATTTGGAATTTCATCACCCTCCAAATGGGTTTGCCTTCAAGTTCGTCTCATGCGTTGATCGGAGGCATGGTGGGTGCGGGCTTCATTCATGGCGGGGTGGAAGTGTTACAGGTTGCGGGGTTGGTGAAGGTGTTGCAGGCGATGGTGTTCTCACCATTTTTTGGGTTTTTAATCGCATTTATCCTCATGGTGGTGTTGAGCTGGGTATTTTTCCGAACTCAGCGCGGGGTCGCCATGGTTTTGTTCCGTCGACTGCAATTGGTGTCGGCAGGGTTTATGGCGCTTAGCCATGGCGCGAATGATGCGCAAAAGGCCATGGGGATTATTACCTTGGCCTTACTGTCAGCTGGACATATTCCGTCGGCAGAGGTGCCGCAATGGGTCATCATTTCGTGTGCGCTGGCGATGGGTTTGGGGACGGCGCTTGGCGGGTGGAAAATCATTCGAACCTTAGGGATGGGCATCGCCAAGCTGGAGCCGGTTCATGGATTTGCGGCTGAAACGGGCGCGGGTGTCGTGCTGATGGTTACTGCTCATATTGGACTTCCTGTCAGTACGACTCATACCATCACGTCCGCCGTCATGGGCGTGGGTGCAGTGAATCGTCTTTCTGCGGTTCGTTGGGGTGTGACTCGTCGAATTGTGTATGCATGGATCTGTACGCTTCCCGGAGCAGCGCTTCTCGCCATTGGGCTCTACCTCGTGTTGTCTGCCATTTTATAGTTCCTTCCGATTTTCTTAGATTACTTCTGATTGTCGTCAAACATTTCTCGTCAACAATCGATCACTCAAAAGAGGGGTAGTGTCTTCGTGTATTTTTCCATAGCCTGGATGTCTTGGTTCGCCAAGAATCATTTCTCCCTTTTCAACTTGTCTGAATTACATAGGAGGAAGCTATGGAAGACGCGAGATCATTGACGAGACTCAGTCCAGTCACTGCAGTTTTGGAAGAGGAAGGGTATCAAATGTATTTGGGGCAGGGGTGTCGGTTGACAGGTGTACTCAAAGTTCAGGGCATGATGCGCATTGACGGCTTTGTTGAAGGGGAAGTGTTTGGCAGCGATTTAATTCAGGTGGGCAAAGAAGGCACCATTGAAGCGATGGTGAGGGCGAAACATATTGTGGCGCAAGGGCCACTTCGTGGGGATATCGCGGCACAAGAAAAAGTTGAATTGTTAGCGCCAGCTAAGGTTGAAGGAAGTATTGATTCTCCGGTGTTTTTGCTTGAAGCCGGGGTCCTGGTCAATGGCACCTTAAAAATGGCACCCGCGAATCCCAGTCTCCAATAATTTCCAAGAAATCTATTCCCCCCAATTTTTAACCCTTGCGCAGAGGCCGAAGCTGCGCAGGGGGTATCCACCATTCCAGAACTCCTTTCCCTACCATCCTGTTCTTGTGAAAACCGATCAGCGCACTGCCGGCGTTTTTGAATGAAAGGCTCGGAGAGTGATGCACATAGAGCATCAGTCCGGCTGTTTGCCCCAAGTGTGGTTCATGGCCCACACGCATCACGACGGCTTCAGAAGGGAAGGCGGCAGGGATGGGGAAGAGGAGCATCGGTGATTGGTCGTACACCAGTTCTGGGGTTATCTCAATTTCAGGTCGAATCGACAAAATTTCTTTGGCAATGGCCGCCGTTTGTTGGGTGCGGGTCAAGGGACTACAGAGGAGGTGTGTGGGCTCCACTCCAATTCGCTTGAGCCCTTCGACGGCTTCTTCGGTTTTGGTGACGCCTTCTTCGGTTAAGGGGCGGGAATATTCATCCCCTTGCCAGGCGTTTGGCGATTCAGCAATTCCATGTCTAAAGAAGAGGCACTGCATAATGAGATCACGCCAAAGTTAGACAGCACAGAGATGGAGGCATTGTACCTATCTATTCTATTTTGAGAAAGAGAAAATTCTTCTGGGAAGATGCTGTTGGTGAAACGGGACAACAATCGAGGATGATGAGCCGTGCCTGGTCGGAAGGAAAGGAATGCCCCATCGGAGAAGGCAGTTGAGCTCTATACCAGGGTGGGTAGAATGCCATATGATGCGGCATATCCATTAGGGAGGTCATAGCTATGAAGCAAGTGGGCAGGCAATCCTGGCAGATATGCTTGGTAGTTCTTTGTGGTGGTTTTTTTACAGGAGCTGTTGCTCTAGCTGCGACGCCCTCTTCCATGCCTACTTCCTTGACCTTGTCTCAGGCCATTGATTATGCCTTAACGCATTATCCATCCATAAGGGAATCGCTTGCCAAACAACAGGAAGCGCAATCGGGTGTCGGTCTTGCGGAGACTACCTATCTTCCTCGAGTGGAAATCGGAATCCAAGGAAGCCGATCCACCTTTAACAATGTCTCGGGGATGTTTTTCCCGAATTCTTTTTTTCAGCCTATCTCAGGTCCGGATCTAGGACGAAATTCCTACAGTAGTAGCTGGGGTAGTGCGGCAGGTATTCTGTTGGCCTGGGAACCCTTTGACTTTGGGTTGCGATCAGCCCAGGTGAGTACGGCTCAAGCCATGGAGCGTTCTTCTCAAGCTTTTATTACACTTACCCAACTCGAAGTGGCCTTGGCTGTGGGTGATGCGTATATCAATGTGATCATGGCAGAGGAATCCCGCCAGGCCTTGCAAGCTAATGTTGAACGTCGACTGATCTTTGCCAAGACGGTAGATGTGTTGGTGCGCAATCAACTGCGGCCTGGGGTTGACGGATCGCGGGCTCAAGCTGAAACGGCCTTTGCACGAACTCAATTATTGGAAGCCAAGCAGGTTGAGTTCTCCCAAAGGGCCACATTGGCGCAGGTGCTTGGGAAGGCCGGCGACCAGATTGTGATCGCAGATCCCGTGTTGGATACTCCCTTTCAAGGGGCGCTACCCGATCAGGAAGATCCTGCTCAACATCCCTTGGCCTTAGTACAAAAAGCTGCAGCCGATATTCCCAAAAAACGAGAAGAGGCTCTCGCGAAGGCCTGGACGCCAAAATTCAATCTGCAAAGTTCTTTCTTTGGCCGTGGCAGCGGATGGGATAACCGGGGAAATCGAGATGGCGGTGGAGACGGGTTATTGCCCGATGTGCCGAACTGGGCGGTTGGGTTGACCGCGACTTTTTCTTTGCTGGACTTCTCATCGATTCGTGCGCAACAACATCAGGAGCATTTCCGGAATGTGGCCGAACTGGCTCGCTATGACCGGGTCATCCAAGAGTTGACCGCGCAGCAGGTGAAAGCGCGATCGGGTTTGGAGAGTACCCAGCGCATTGCCGAAAATACCCCCGTTCAATTACAAGCCGCACGTCTGACGGAATCCCAAGCGAAAGCCCAATTTAAAGCCGGTCTCGCCACGGTCGTGGATGTGGCTGAGGCGCAGCGGCTCGTGGTTCAGGCAGAGGTGGATGATGCACGGGCGCGTCTTGGGGTATGGAAAGCGTTGTTGGCCCTCTCGGGCGTACAGGGTGAGCTTTCACAATTCTTACAGCTTGTTCGTCCTGCTCCTCGTTCCACGGACATCAAATGACGCTCCTCCTCTTTGCCCTTCGCCGGCCCGTGACCATTATGGTTTTGGTGTTAGCCATCGTCTTATTTTCCTATTTGGCGATCAAACGAATGGCTATTGATATCTTCCCGAATTTGGGGCTACCTGCCATTTATGTAGCCCAACCCTATGGAGGCATGGATCCGGCTCAAATGGAAGCGCATCTCGTTTCCTTCTACGAATATCACTTTCTCTATCTCACCGGCATCGAACATGTGGAATCAAAATCCATACAAGGCGCGGCGTTGATGAAATTGTTTTTTCATCCGGACACGGATATGGATCAGGCGTTGGCACAGACCGTCGCCTATGTGAATCGATCACGGGCTTTTATGCCTCCCGGAACGGTCCCCCCATTCATTTCCAGATTTGATGCCGGAAGTGTGCCGGTGGGGTATTTGGTGTTTCAAAGCGATTCGCGGAATTTGAAAGAGATTCAAGATTTGGCCTTATTTAGAGTGCGCCCGATGTTTTCCGCAGTCCCAGGAGTGTCTGCGCCTCCGCCATTTGGAGGAACGGCCAGAACCATCGTGGTTAAAGTGAACTCCGAACGGTTGCGAGCATTTGGCATGTCCCCCGAAGAAGTGGTGCAGGCTGTGCGAACGGGCAATATGCTGATGCCGTCCGGAAATGTTCGCATAGGAGATTTAGCGTATTTAACCCCGATTAATTCTGTCGTTGGAAATATCGAAGAATTGGAGCGGTTACCTATTCGCCTGGGATCGGGGCCCACCGTCTATCTGCAGGATGTCGGAACTGTGGAAGATGGTCAGGACATTGTCACCAGTTATGCGATGGTGAACGGCCGACGCACCGTCTACATTCCGGTGACGAAACGGGCTGATGCCTCCACGATGGCCGTGGTGAATCGCATTCAAGAATCACTTCCGACATTTCGTGACGCGGTGCCGGATGATATCCACATTAGTTTTGAATTCGATCAATCAACGTATGTCACCAATGCGGTCAATGCCGTGGTGGTGGAAAGTGCCCTAGGGGCCATATTGACGGGGTTGGTCGTGTTGCTCTTTCTTCGCAGCTGGCGGAGTGCCGTGATTGTGGTGGTGACGATTCCATTTGCCCTCTTATCCGCTGTCGTCGCGCTATGGGCAGCCGGGCAGACTATCAACATCATGACCTTAGGAGGACTGGCCCTTGCTGTGGGTATTTTGGTGGATGAGTCCACCGTCACCATTGAAAATGTTCATGCTCATCGCTCTCGTGGCAAGAGCCTGGCAAGAGCCGTGAAGGACTCACGCCGGGAAGTGGTCGTGCCTCTTCTTTTGGCGATGCTCAGCATTTTAGCGGTGTTCCTCCCATCGTTTTTTATGAGCGGCGTCGCAAAAGCGTTGTTTGTTCCCTTGGCCTTAGCGGTCGGATTCTCCATGGCGGCTTCGTATATCCTTGCCACGACATTGGTGCCTGTTTTGGCCATGTGGTTGTTGGGTGGGCAACTCAACGCCGAGGGACCAGAGCATCCGACTTTGCCGGTTTGGTATCTGAAGGCATTGGATTGGACCTTGAACTATAAGGGGCTCGTACTCACCGGCTATTTGCTGCTCAGCATGGCTAGTGTCATGGTTGTCGGTGGCCGGCTGGGAATGGATATCTTTCCACAGGTGGATAGCGGACAATTTCAATTGCGAATTCTGGCTCCTGATGGGACACGTGTGGAACGAACGGAAGTGCTGACGAAGGAAATTTTGGAAACAATTACGCAGGAAATCGGGCCTGAACGCATAAACATCAGTTTGGGATTTGTGGGCGTTCATCCGTCGAGCTATCCCGTGAATACCTTGTATATGTGGAGTAGTGGGCCCCATGAAGCCGTGTTGTTGGTGGCGCTTAACCCGGGTTCGGATGTTTCCCTTGAACAGGTAAAAGAGCGATTGCGGGATATTTTACCCAAACGTTTTCCGGGGACACGTTATACCTTTGAGGGCGGTGATATTGTCACTCAGGTCATGAGCATGGGTTCTCCCACGCCAATTGAAATCGCGATAAGTGGGCCGAATTTAGATGCGAACAGGGAGCATGCCGAAAAAGTGCGAGAGGAACTTTCGCATCTTTCTGCCATAAGAGATTTACATTTCGGACAACCCTTGGACTATCCCACCATGGCGGTCCGCATTGATCGGGTACGTGCTGGTCAGCTTGGAGTGACCGCCAGTGAAGTCGCCCGTGCAGTGGTTTCGGCGACTTCCTCAACCCGATTCGTGGAACCGATTTACTGGCGTGATCCTACGTCTGGAAGAGCTTATCAGGTGCAGGTGGAAATTCCTCAATCGGAAGTTCGATCCGCACAGGATATGTTGAATCTTCCGGTGAAGTTGGAAGGAGGACAAGGGCCTTTACTGCGTGATGTGGCAGAAGTGATTCCTGGAACCTCTATTGGTGAGTATGCACGCTATAACATGCAACGGATGGTTACGATTGTGGCCAATGTGACGGGAGAAGACTTAGGCCGGGCCTCAGAACACATCAATGCTGCGTTGAATCGTGTCGGCCCGCCTCCGAAAGGGGTTCGAGTGGACGTTCGAGGGCAAATCGCTCCGATGAAAGAAATGTTCGAAAATCTTCAACTGGGACTGATCTTGGCCTTGCTGACCATCTTTCTACTCTTAGCCGCTAATTTTCAATCCTGGCGGAGTGCCTTGGTAGTTTTGTTGACGATGCCTGCAGTGTTGATGGGGGTCGTGCTTGTGTTAACGCTTACCGGGACCACGTTGAATATTCAATCGTTTTTGGGAACCATTATGGCCACAGGGGTCGCCTTGGCGAACGCGATCCTTTTAGTGTCTTTTGCCGAACACTATCGGAAACAAGGCCAATCAGCCGCGGAGGCTGCTCGTGAAGGGGCAAGTAGCCGGGCTCGCCCGATTCTCATGACAGGGTTGGCCATGATCGTCGGGATGCTGCCCATGGCATTGGGCATGATGGAAGGAGGGCAACAGGTGGCACCCCTGGGGCAAGCGGTGATTGGCGGATTGTTGGCGGCGACCGTCTGTAGTTTGCTGATCTTGCCTGCCGTATATGCGATTCTGGAGAAAGGGGGAGCTACCCAGTCTCCTTCATTAGATCCCGACGATCCGATGAGTGTCCACTTTGATCCTTCCCATGTCACCGTTCCCAGTTAGCCGGGAGTTGCTATTAAGCCGGCAACTTAATAGTTGCATGGCAGTGCTATGAATGCCTGTGAAATAAGACCTCCGATTAAAATAATGCACTCTAAATTGTTGCCGGTTTAATATGTCACGAAAGATCATTGGAATTGGTTTAGTGTTGTTCGCACTGATCGGTGTGGGTATCATGGTGATGAACAACGAAGGCCGTACGCCACGCCCATCCTCTGGCTCTCCATCTTCCCCCCTTTATTCTGAAGCGTCAGAAATGACCGCGGGTGGTATTCAAACGGTTTCAGTTGAAGTCGTACCGGTTTCCAGTCGCTATCTCGAAGAAATCATTCCTCTACCAGGGGAACTGCTCCCTTTTTTGAGCGTCAATCTTTCGCCAAAAATCACCGGGATCGTTGATTCTGTCATGGTGGATCGAGGCTCCACAGTCAAGAAGGGAGATGTTCTCATTCAATTACGTGCCCCAGAGTTGCACGCGCAGAGGATGGAAGCGGAAGCCCAGCTTCGTGCTGCTACGATTACATTTACCCGCCTCCAATCCGCGGCCTCTACGCCAGGAATAGTCGCTGGACACGATCTGGAATTAGCTCAACATAACCAGGAAGCTCTAAAAGCTCGTCTCCAGTCGGTACAAGAAATGGAAAAGTATTTACAGGTCGTGGCGCCGTTCCATGGAGTCATCACTCAACGGAATATTCATCCAGGTGCGGTGGTGGGCCCCGATCAGAGAGATGGTCATGGTTCCCCTCTTGTCCGGTTGGAGCAGATAAAGCATCTACGATTGATCGTTCCAGTTCCTGAGGTGTACGTCGGATCGATTGCCAAAGGGGCGGCTGTACCCTTTACTGTTCCGACTTATCCTCAAGAGACATTTTCTGGTGTGGTGTCCCGCATCTCCCAATCCATTAATTCCAAGACCCGGTCCATGCCAGTGGAAATTGATGTGACCAACCCGGATCATCGATTGGCTGCAGGAATGTTTCCGGAAGTCCGTTGGCCGATTCGTGGAACGTCTCCCTCGCTGTTTGTTCCAAACCCTTCCGTCGTGACTACAACAGAAGCCACCTTTGTCCTTCATGTGAAAAACAAAGTTGTGGCTTGGATTCCGGTTCGCAAAGGAACCAGGAGCGATTCCATGATAGAAATTTTTGGAGCTCTTCAGGCAGGGGATTGGGTGGTGTTGCGTGGAACGGATGAGCTCCGACCTGGGACGGTTATTGAACCGTTGCCTGTGAGTCAGGGATCCTAATTTCTTCAGACGACTTGGTTCTCATTGAGTTCAGGATGGAGCCGGTTTTCAATGACCGCTTCACTCTATTTCCCTTCACATTTTTCCTTTTAACGGAGAGCCTCGGTTTTCGTAGGCGACCATTGCACGGCTACGATGCGAATAATTCCCAGGACTAAGAGAATTCCGCCGAGAGTGAACCATTGGGAAAGCGGGGCTTCAGAAAACCATTTGGAAATGATTTCTGTCAGCATGACGACCAAAATGGTGTCCACAATAAACGTCACCTTCACGCGTCCTTCAGAAAAATAGGTGAGGGTGGTTTTAAACACTTCCACGATGGCGAGAATGATCAATGTGTCTACAATCAAGTGGCGCAAGGCTTGTTCTATCGGATGATGAAAGAGCGTTTGGAGGTTGAGAAATATTCGAAAGACGCCTCCCGCCAATCCCAATAGAATGGTCATGATGAGGAGGCTGAGGACGACTTTTATCCCTTTCATCCAAAAGTGTGTGAGATCTGCACCGAGAAGTTGAGTCAACCAACTGGATGAGTCCCGAAAGGATGGTGGGAATAAAGTTGGGGTTATTCGAGATGCCATGGCTTTCATGTTACAACTCATCTCGTGAGACGGGAGATAAGAGATCACGGACCGACAGCATTCCGAATACGTGATGTTCGTCGCCAACGGCAAGGTGTCGTGTGCCTGCGGCTTTCATGATACCAGCGGCCTCAAAAATGGATTCAGATTCATCAATGCTGACGATGGGAGTACTCATGATCTGCTTCACTTGCACAAATTCTGCTTGTAGATGAAAGGCGACCACTTTTCTGACAATATCGCTTTCTGTGATGATGCCAACCATCTCGGACCCTTGCATCACCATTAGACTGCCAATTTTTTTAATGCGCATGAGATTTGATGCGACTGAGACGGCTTGGGTTGATTCAATGCAAGCCAATTCCCGAGTCATGAGTTGTTCTACACGTACCATTTGTTTTTCCTCCTTTTAATAGTTGTTCTTTATGTGAATCATATTCTTTGGATATGACTAAGGGATCACGAGCTGAAGACATTCTTGTTACATTTTTCGAAAACAGCTGTTTAGGCTAATATTTTTCGATACAATTAGCTGACTAGGAAAATTGAACTGTTCGTCATGATCATTCAAGGAGGGCGTCTATGAAGCGAAGTGTTGTGAGCGGGGTATTGGTGGGTGTGGCTCTGTCTCTAGGGGCTTGTAGTACCCCTCAATTTCAAACCTTAAAAATCTTTGATAGTCCCAATCGTGTGGTCGCCTTACAGGCTATGTCCGATGCCTATGGTGGTAAAGGGTATGATCATCCCATTTCATTGACGACGGAGGAAATGACCCGCCTTCTCAAGGGGATTCGCGTGAAGCGTGGGGTCATGGGAGGGACCTACCATCCGGCGTTGAGTGATACGGAAATTCAGGTGTTTGTCCCACATCTTGTCAACGCCCTCCAAAAATCCACCAAAGAGGAATTGGTTACGTTTTTTGAAACGGCTCATCTCGATGATGTATTCGATCTGACCACTTCTGGTGGATTGTTTGTTGCCGGAGGAAATTTCTATGTGGTGCTGAGCAATTTTTCGGTGAAAACCCGAGCCTGGCAGGATGCCGAACAGCATGAGGCTTCTTATCGAGGTCGTCCCCTGGAGCAAATTAATCCTCAGCCGGGCCGCCTAGTTTTTGAACCCGAGAAATATATGGTGGAATCCCCTGATGGGGAAATTGGCAGCCGATTTCAGGGGAAGCCCTGGCAGGTGGCCATCCGGTACAAGGAATTTTTGGGCACAGTAAAATAATTTCTTTAACGTTGCTCTCTTGCGGTAGCTGCTTAAGCACCTTTTCCCTTATCCGAGGAAGTGGAGTTTTGAGATAAGCTGAGGCAGTTATATTTGATTACTTCCCAAGGGAAACGGCCGGTTCTTCAACAAGAAACGACAATGTAGTAATTCCTGCTTGTTTTTTGCAGGAACCTGCTGATTATGGCCACAGGTACATACTCGCCAAAAACTCCGGATATGACTGTAGGGGGTCTTGGAATTCTTTCTGGGTAGATTTAGAGTATGGAGGCTTTCCTGTAGAGATCCGGCCTTCAATCAGGAATAATAAACCCCCATCCGAGAACGGAACTCGGATGGGGGGGTGGGAGGAGAGGAGGAGTGCTTTTCCGTCCCTAGGTAGGTGTTTGAAAAATTAGAATGAAACATCCCATTGTAATCGAATACGTTGTTCCTGAAGATCTTTGCCTACCGGCTGGGCAAGGGCAAACCAAGAGCCATCCAGTGTCAATTTATTCTTGTGTCCCGCAAAAAACCAATTAATGGCGGCGGTGAATTCCTGTAACGTGTCGTTATGCGCAGACACATTGGGGTCCACAAAGGCGTATCGGAAGGCCACTTCCAAAGGTTGTGGTATGGCTGGAATCAGATAATGGGGGAAATATCCGATTTGTGAATAACTGCCCATGAGGTTGGTTTTACTCCCCAGTGCCCCTTCCGAAAAGCTAGAATCTTTGACCTGCTTCCAATGGTATTCATGTTGCAGAGAGAGTCCTTGCCATTTGAGGGCAAACTCCTCCATCATCCCATCAACCCGAAATTGTCCATTTGTGGCACTGCTGTCGTTGGTATAGGCCAATCCTGCAGAATTCATACTTCCCAACCTTCCGCACCCGCTTGAAGACCATCGGGTACATTTGCCGATGTTGGTATAGCTGGCAAAGGCCACACTGGCTGTGGGCTGTTCATGGTATTCCACGTCACTCTGAGACCATTTCAAATCGCGACCCAGAAAGTTCCATTGGAAACGCCCGAACCACATCATGTTGTCGTCATCGTTCGCTTCACCCCTTCCCGATCCGGTAAACACACCGCCATAATACCGTGAATCGAAGAAGGTGCCTGGCGCCAGATGGCCATAGAGCATGGCCCCCATCTGTCGGTCAATGGTAAATGTGCTATTGACAATAGATCGTTCCACGAACTGCTGATTGCCGGAGGAGTCTCGCCGTTCACGGTTATAATCGACTTTCCATTGGCCGACCTGGAGCGATGCCCATTTAAATCGTTCAAGCATAATTCGCCAGTCAATCAATCTTGTATCTCCTGGAGACCCACCAGAATCCGATGTCGATTGCAAATCCACCTCGAAGTAATACTTGATCCATGGTTGATAGCCGTGGCCACCAATTTTCATTCGCACCCGGCGTAGTTCGAAGGTGCTTTCGGATTGATTAGAATAATCAGCAGCCCCTTCTTCATCAGCCCTGTCAGGATACGACCATCGGCCTTGAAATCGCCACTGAAGCTGAGTGGCAAATTTACCATCCTTGCTTTTGATCTCAAATCCCTTTCGTCCATACCCGATAGCAACGGGAAATTCCTGATCCATGCGGTCATGGAGCTCTTGATCTCTTTTCTCGCGACCGGCTTCAATTCGCACCCAGTCTTCTTTGCTAATTATGCCTTTTTCTTCCAGTAAATCAGAAAGCGTGTCCCTATAAAGCCTGTCCCCATCCCCTTCCCCAGCCAAGGCGTGGCTCTGTAACAAGACGCCCAAGCATACGACGGTGAAAACCAATCGAATGACCTTCATGAATACGGTCTCCTCTCGTTGAAAAAGAAAATATAGTTTGGCATGTGATAGAAACTGTTTCATGGTTGTGGAAAGCATACTAGAGGAGGTGTGTTACGATTGTGTTAAGAACAGGTCAAACCACCGTAAACTTGCCGAGTTAGAGGGAGGAGAGTTGATGCGGCTAGCGCGGGCTCCAGAGATGTAGGCGGCGGTAAGTTTATGCTGTGGGAATTCAAAGAGGTGTTGTGCCAACCCTGTTTCGGTTAGCTGGCCGCTCCGGCCCACAGTCCAGAAGAGGGCGCAAGAGTCAGTTAGTCGGGGGGCTTTCGCCGGTTATGGGGGACGTTCATCGTCTGTAGGTCACCTAGCCTGCTATGAGGTTTACGACGATTCCGCTAAGAATGGGATTTAAGGTGCTGCAAGCTTCGGCGAGGAGCAGAATCTTATTTGAAAGGACCTGGGCTCATGCCAGTTGCAGACCTTGTTGCCTTTTCTCTGGTAAGGCTTGAACTGCCTGGTCAAGGCACTTTATCCTCATGCCGCCATTTCATCGATGGCAACTCATTATTGATTGAAAAGTTAACTGATTTGTAACATGCGGGATATGTGCCTGACATCATGATGCGGTAAATTTTATTTTAAACTGGAGTGGTATAGAAGAAAAAAGTCTTTTTGAATTCAAAGAAATAAAAGTGGAACAATGGCCGATACGGTCAAAAGCTTTTTCAAAGAGGAGCGAACATGGAGAGAAGTCTATTCTTGATCGGTGCGATCCTGGTCGGATTGACAGTGTTGTGTTCTCCCGTCATGGGAAAAGGCGATTTGTTTCCCGTTTTGGACTCACAGATCCCACCATATTCTCCGCAACATCGTGTTTCGGGGAAGGTCGAAATTGTGGGATCGAATACCATGAAAACTATTTTGGAGTCCTGGAAAGGTAAGCTGGGAAAAATTCAGCCTGGCCTGGACCTCATTCTGGAGACTGGGGGGTCAGCCACGGGAGTGGAATCATTAATCAATGGGAAAATTAATATCGCGGCGATGTCCCGTCCGATGACTAATGAAGAAATTAACGCGTTCGCCTTAAGAATAGGGTATCCACCGGCGTCTGTCCCAGTTGCTGTGGATGCGCTCGCTGTGTTTGTGCAGAAAGATAACCCTCTTGATCACATAACGCTTCAACGATTG
>JAOUQB010000173.1 GCA_029879555.1 Nitrospirota bacterium
GCCAAGGGACTCGCATGGGCGGGGCGGCTCGCAAGCAATACTTGACCCTGGGTGGTCTTCCTCTTCTTGTTCTCTCTCTCAAGGTTCTTCAGCGGATAGATTCCATCCGCGAAATTATCCTTTCCGTTCCTGGACACGACAGAGAATATTGTTGGCAGGAAATTGTCAAGCCTTATGCGTTGGACAAAGTCACGCATATTGTTGCAGGTGGAGAACGTCGTCAAGATTCCGTACGCCATGGGCTATACGCCATTTCCGAGCCTCCAGCCCTGGTACTTATTCATGATGGAGTCCGGCCTTTTATCAAAGCGGATATCATTGAACAGGGTATTTCTTGCGCGGAACACACCGGAGCGGCCGTCGTTGCCATGCCAATGCATGACACCGTAAAGAGAGTAAACCAGCAAGGGGTGATTCAAGAAACCCTCAATCGTGAAGAGTTGTGGCAAATCCAGACTCCTCAAATTTTTCGGTATGATTGGCTGATGGCGGCCCATCAACAAGCGCAAGAGGAAGATTGGGACGTCACGGATGATGCCGCTTTGATTGAGCGAAATGGGCACCAGGTTTTTGTCGTGGAGGGGAGTCGTTTTAATATTAAGATTACCAAGCCGGATGATTTGATCTTTGGAGAGGCAATTTTGCAGAGGCTCAAGTCTGACGCGTGATGCCATTGATTTCATTGATGGGTAGATAACGCCGAGATGGAAAGAGTGAAATGAGTACCATAAGAATTGGCCAAGGATACGATATCCATCCATTGAAAGAAGGCCGTGCATTGATTCTCGGAGGCATTACGATACCCCATTCACGAGGGTTAGATGGGCATTCTGATGCTGATGCGTTGACGCATGCTGTCTGTGATGCCCTGTTGGGTGCGATGGGTGAGGGGGATCTTGGGACTCGCTATCCCGCCAGCAACTCGGCGTATAAAAACCTATCCAGTCTCCTCATGTTGGAAAATGTGGTGCAGACTTTGATGGAAAAGAACTATGGCCTTGTGAATCTGGATACGGTCATTTGCGCACAAGCTCCCAAGCTGTCCCCCTATATGAAAGTCATGCAGGAGAGTCTGGTCCGGGTCCTTCAAGTGGAATCTCATCAGGTGAACGTGAAGGTAAAAAGTGGTGAAGGAATTGGGATGATTGGCCGCGAAGAAGGAATCGCCGTCTTGGCTGTCTGTTTGATACAGTCTCTGAATAGCTGAGAAAATGTGAGGAGTAGGATAGCTTCCTGATTGACGGTGAAGGTAGGTGTATGCCAAAGGTCACACAAATTGCTCAAGATCTCCAGGCGGTGTTTGAGCGGGATCCGGCTGCCACTAGCCGACTGGAGGTGTTCCTCACCTATTCGGGGTTTCATGCGCTATTGGCCTATCGGATTTCTCATTGGCTATGGAAGCGCAAGCTACCGTTTTTCCCCCGGTTCATTTCCCAACTCGCCCGCTGGCTCACCGGTGTCGAAATTCATCCGGGTGCCACCATTGGGGTCGGATTTTTTATTGACCATGGTATGGGGGTCGTCATCGGCGAAACAACGGAAATTGGGGATTATGTCACCCTGTTTCAGGGTGTCACCTTAGGCGGCACGGGTAAAGAACGTGGCAAACGTCATCCGACGTTGGGAAATCACGTCGTGGTGGGTGCTGGAGCGAAAGTGCTGGGTGGTATTCGTATTGGGGACAATGTAAAGGTTGGGGCAAATGCGGTGGTGTTGCGATCCGTCCCTGCCAATTCTACGGTTGTTGGAAATCCAGGACGAATCGTCAAGTTTGATGGTGAGCGCCTTCCTGAGGCCACCATGGACCATACCAATATTCCGGATCCAATTGCGGAACGCTTTGAAGCGATGGAGCAAGAGCTTATTGCTCTTCGAAAGAAAGTTGAACGAGCTGAATGATAAACGACAGTTTGAGGGAAATCCTCGTGACATATTGTCTTAGCCGTCGCGCTCTTTTAGACTACAAAGTGAACGTTTTTTAAATATAGTTGTGATCACAGTTTAAGATCAGTTTCGTGGAAGGAGTAGCGTTGATGACACCTCGGGTGAAAGAAATTTTACGAAATTATGATGGCAATTCTCCTGGCGTTGTAGCGAATCTTGCACGGTTGTTAATGACTGGACGGTTAGGAGGAACTGGACGGTTAGTCATCCTTCCAGTTGATCAGGGTTTTGAGCATGGACCGGCCAGAAGTTTTGCGGTCAACCCGTCAGGGTACGATCCCCACTATCATTTTCAATTAGGTATTGAGGCGGGTTGTAATGCGTATGCGGCCCCACTCGGGTTTCTTGAGGCTGGGGCGTCTGAATATGCGGGACAAATTCCTCTCATCCTGAAGCTCAACAATAATGATTCTTTGCTTGAAGCCAAGGATCCAAATTCCGCCATTACCGGAAGCGTGAGAGATGCCCTACGGTTGGGATGTTGCGCCGTTGGATATACGGTGTATCCGGGGTCGGCGCATAGTCAGGAGATGTACCAGCATTTGAGGGAGATTGCAGAAGAAGCGAAATCCTACGGTCTTGCCGTTGTAGTCTGGTCCTACCCCCGAGGTTCGGGATTAAGTAAAGAAGGCGAAACCGCGATTGATGTTGTCGCGTATGCCGCGCAAATCGCCGCACAACTTGGCGCGCATATTATTAAAGTCAAAGTCCCGAGTGCTCATTTAGAGCAAGCGGCTGCCAAAAAGGTGTATGAAGCAGAGAAAATTCCCATTAGCACCGCCGCCGACCGTATTCGCCATGTTGTGCAAAGCACATTTGATGGCCGACGAATTGTGATTTTTTCTGGTGGAGCGAAAGGCGAAGATCAGAAATTATTTGACGAGGCGAGGGCCATTCGAGATGGGGGCGGGTTTGGGTCGATCATTGGCAGAAATTCATTCCAACGTCAAAAGCCTCAAGCGCTAGAGTTTCTCACAACGGTCATGAATATTTATTCAGGAGCGCTGGCCTAACCCTCTAGTCGCTCGTCTCTCGGTCGGGTTCAACCCCCTTCTTTCGATGACTTGGGTTTCTCTGCGTTGCCCCCGTGCCTAGGGATATAAACCCCGGCATTGGTGGGCACGGGCCACTTCCTCAATTCCAGCAATCAACGCAGCGGTTCTCATAGGAAGTTTTTTGCTTTCGGCGTGTTGAAGGGCGCGGGAGAAGGCTTGAGTAATGATGGTCTGCAGCCTGCTATGGATATGGGCTTCTTCCCAAGAAAAGCGTTGCGCATCTTGTGCCCATTCGAAATACGAGACGATAACGCCTCCAGCATTTGCAATGATATCGGGGACCACGAGAATATTGCGGTCATGAAGAATGGCATCCGCTTCGAGGGTAGTGGGCCCATTGGCTCCTTCAATCAGAAATTGGCATTGAATCTTTGGCGCATTGGTTTGAGTAATTTGTCCAGACAGTGCGGCTGGAATGAGCACACGACAGGGAAGGGTTAACAGATCATCGGGAAAGATGGGTTCTCCCAATTGAGTCAAAGAAGGGAGAGGAGATTTCTCTCGAGTGCGTTCAGCAATAATGGCCGGAATGTTCAACCCGTTTGGATTATACAGTCCGCCAAATCGATCACTAATGGCGATAATTTTGGCCCCTTCTTCGTGTAAAATTCGAGCAGCATGTGACCCGACATTCCCAAATCCCTGTATGACCACGGTGGTGTCATCCATGCTGTGGTCAAAATGTCGGAGGACTTCTCTGGTCACATCAACGACGCCACGGCCCGTCGCTTCTTCCCGCCCTAAACTTCCTCCAATCGAGAGGGGTTTGCCTGTCACCACATCCCGAACAGCAAATCCAACCTGTTGGCTATAGGTATCCATGACCCAAGCCATAGTTTGAGCATTGGTTCCCACATCTGGCGCGGGAATATCCTTATCAGGGCCCAGTAAGGGGAAAATTTCGGCGATGTATCGTCTGGTGAGGCGTTCCAATTCCCCTGAAGAAAGCAGGTTTGGGTTGACCGCGACCCCTCCCTTGGCCCCGCCAAAGGGCAAGCCGGCCAACGCCGTTTTCCAGGTCATCAACATCGCTAAGGCGCTTACCTCCCCAAGAGTTACGTCAGGGTGATACCGAATGCCCCCTTTAGTCGGACCTCGGGAGAGGTCATGTTGCACTCGATATCCACGAAAGACCTCGACTCGGCCATCATCCATTCTGACAGGAATACTCACCGCGAGGGCGCGCTGTGGTAATTTGAGGCGTTCAAGGAGATTGGGATCTAGCGCCAAATGTGCCACGGCTTGGTCGAATTGTGCGACCGCCAATCGAAACGTAGGCTGATCGAATTCCGGTGGAATATGAGACGCCATGTATGATTCTCCTTAAAAAGTAGGCAGATGAGTCATCAAAGACACTATAGCAAATTGGTCCTGTAAAAGATGGAGGATTGGGGAAGGTAGAAAACCTGAAGCGTCGGTTTAATAGCGAACCTCTACGAGATACAGACCATGAGGTGGGGCTGTGCGACCAGCTGCTCGGCGGTCTTTGGCTTGCAAAATATCTTGGATTGTATGAGGACTTCGTTTGTGTTGCCCCACCTCAACCAAGGTTCCCACGATGGCGCGTACCATGTGTTTGAGAAAACGATCCCCCTCAATATGGATGATGAATGATGACGATTCCTCATGAAGGGAAAAATGGCTAAGCGTACAGACGGGGTTTTTCGTTTGTGATCGCTGACCGCGAAACGAGGTAAAATCATGAATGCCTAAAAATGTAGGAATGGCTTGGTGCATGGCATTCCTATCCAGTTGGTGAGGAAAGTGCCAGGCTCGATGGCGATCTAAGGCCGGAGGAGATGCTTGGGTGGTGATGCGATATTGATAGACCTTTCCCTTGGCGCTGAACCGGGCATGAAAGTCATCTGGAGCCTGTTCGCTTGAGAGGACCGTGATATCTTTGGGAAGGTAGCTATTAAGGGCTGGAGCCCATTGGGTGACGGTCAGTGATTTGTCAGAATGAAAACTTACGACTTGCCCTAAGGCATGGACTCCAGAATCTGTCCGACCGGCGCCCACGACAGGCGTAGGTTGCTGCGTAATCTGAAAAAGCGCATTCTCTAGCACCGCCTGAATAGTGTTGTGATTGGGCTGCCGTTGCCAGCCGGCATAGGCAGTGCCATCGTATTCAATGGTGAGTTTGATCGTGGTCATAGAGGTTTGGGGATTGGACTTGAAAAATCAAAGTATGTGACCGGGAGTCAATTTGGAGATGATGTTACCGGACACGGTGTCGGAATAAAAGGGAGTGCTGCAGGCAGAAAAGTGCAGGGGGTAGGAACGAGGCGTTTAACGTGAAGCGGTTTGTAAAGGCCTAATATAGGTTTTGATGCCTTCAAATATTCCTTGGGCCATGCGTTGTTGATAGGTAGAGCTTTTGAGAAGTTTTTCTTCGGTTGGATTAGAGATGAAAGCAATTTCTGCCAATATGGCCGGCATGGTGGTCATGCGAAGCACAAAAAACGGGGCGGTTTTTACCCCATGATCTTTTACCTTGTAAAAGGGCTTTAAGTATTTCACCAGAGCTTTCTTTGTCGTCCAGGCAAACTCCTGAGAATCCTCAATTTTTTTGTCATGGAGTTTGTCGGCGAGAATAAATTGCCAGGCGGGGCCATTATCTTTAAGTGGGGTGCCGTTCTCACGGGCCGCAACTTCAAGCGCTCGTGGGTCACTGGCCTCTCCGAAGTGATACAGTTCCAGGCCCTTGATGGATTGTTGAGGATGGGAGTTAATGTGAATCGAGACGAACAGATCGGCTTTGTGTTGATTCGCAAAGGTGGCCCGATCTTT